>JBFKUL010000319.1:0-3426 GCA_041635755.1 Burkholderiales bacterium
GCTGGTTCGCCGCGAGATTGAAGATGTTGAGCATCTGCTTGCGTGCCTCGCCGTCATTCCAGTCCTTGTCGCGCCGCACGATCTCGAGCAGCTGATCTAGCGCTTCGGTGTAGCGCTTTGCACCGGCATGCAGGCGGGCAATCGCCAGGCGCGCTTCGTGATCATCCGGGTTCGCGGTCAGCTTCGCGCGCAGCGCCTCCTCGTCCGGGCCCTCGGCGCGCGACTGGGCGAACGCCACGGCTGCCTTGAGCGCCTCAACGCGCGCGTCAAAATCGATGTTCGGCCGGATCTCGTCGAGCAGCTTCGCCGCCTCGTCGTGGCGCTTGATCTGGATCAACAGCTCGGCCAGATCGAGTCGCGCCGGATCGTTCGCCGCGTCCAAATCGAGCGCCTTGCGCAACGCCGCTACCGCGTTTGCATGATCTCCGGACTGCTTTAGCTCCGCGGCGCGCATGCGCTCAAGCTCGGACGGCGAGGGCAGCAACTTGTCGATGAAGGCTCGCACCTGCGGCTCGGGCAGCGCACCCAGAAAGTGCGCCACCGGCTTGCCATCGCGGAACGCCATGACGTCCGGGATCGAACGCACGCCGAACGCGGTCGCAAGTTCGACGTTGTCGTCCGAATTGACCTTTACCAGCTTGAAGCGCCCGGCGTAGGCGGCGGCCAGCTTTTCCAGGATCGGCGTGAGGGCTTTGCATGGGCCGCACCAGGGCGCCCAGAAGTCCACCAGCACTGGCAGCGTCTTCGAAGCCTCCAGCACTTCGTGCTCGAAGCTCGCTGCGGTAGCGTCGACAACGTGTCCGGACATTGCAGAATCCTTTGAAACAGCAGGGGGATGATGACAAAGCTTAGGTCTGCGATGCGATAATCAAGCCCTTCGATCATTCGCGTTTCGCATCCGGAAAGCCCGAGTATGACCTACCTCGTCACCGAAAACTGCATCAAGTGCAAGTACATGGACTGTGTCGAAGTGTGCCCCGTGGACTGCTTCTACGAGGGCGAGAACATGCTGGTTATCCATCCCGACGAGTGCATCGATTGCGGCGTGTGCGAGCCGGAATGTCCGCCGGGCGCGATCATTCCGGATTCGGACGGCAAGGCGGAGCGCTGGCTGGCGATGAACACCGAGTTCGCCGCCAAGTGGCCCAACATTACGCGCAAGGGCACTGCGCCGGCCGACGCGGACGCGTTCAAGGACGAGGAAGGCAAGTACGACAAGTACTTCAGCGCGAACCCCGGCAAGGGTGAGTAACGTCGACGCGCCGGCAAAGCGACGGCGCAGCATGCGGCGGACGGCGTGGAACTGACCAGGACCGAGCAGGACATTCTCGCCGGTGCGCGCGGCGAGGCCCCCCGGCGCGCGCTCGAGTACCAGGTTGAGGTCGGCAAATTCTGGGGTGCAAAGCGCTTCGTGCCAGTCACCAACGTCCATATGATGGGCGACATCGAGGTGATGGGCGATGGCGGCCTGCAGTACCTGCGCGATTTCGCGGCACTTGGCGCGCGCTGCGCGGTCGGCACGACCACCAACGCACGATGCATTGATTTCGCACATTGCCGGCGGCTCGGGCAGGACGAGCGCGAGGCCGACAAGGAGCGCGAGCTGATCGGTCACCTGCGTGGAATGGACGTGGTCACCACCGACACGTGCATCAACTATCAAACGGTCTACCAGCCGCACCTCGGCGAGCACGTCGCCTGGGGCGATACCGGCACGGTGATCTACGCCAACTCGGTGTTCGGGGCGCGCTCGAACTTCGAGTCCGGTCCGGCAGCGCTCGCCGCGGCGATTACGGGGCGCACTCCCGAGTACGGGTTTCATCTCGACGTGCATCGTCACGGCACCTTCACGGTCGAGCTCAAGGCGGCACTCGAGGATCTCGCCGACTGGGGCGCGGTAGGCAAGCTGGTCGGGGAGGCGCACCAAAGCTACTTCGCAGTGCCGGTATTTCATGGCTACCGGCGATCGCCCACCGCCGACGAACTCAAACACCTCGGCGCCGCGCTCGCAAGCTACGGTTCGATGGGCATGTTCCACTTTGTCGGCGTGACGCCGGAGGCGCCCACGGTCGAAGCGGCCCTGGGGGGCAAGGCTCCAGCCGAGCGCGTGGTGATCGCCAATGCCGACATCGAGCGCGTCTACGCCGGCTACAGGATGGGGGACGGCGACGCCCGGCTGGTGGTTTTCAGCGGCCCGCAGCAATCGCTGTTCGAGATGAAGCACCTGGCCGCCCTGTTCGCCGGGCGCAAGATCGCGAACGGTTCGAGCGTGTTCGTCACCACCAACGGCGCGGTACTGGCTCAGGCGCAGCATCTTGGCTATGCGAAGGTGCTGGAGAACGCCGGCGTAACGCTTCTCGAGGGGGTGTGCTTCTACATCCTGCAGAATTTGTCGCCGATGCGCGAGGCGAACAAGTGGACCAACATGGTCTCGAACTCGGCCAAGATCGTGAATATCATCGGCGCGCACCGCTTCAACACGATTCTGCGGCGATCCGCGGATTGCGTCGAAATCGCCTGCACGGGCGTGCTCAGGTGAGTGCGGTGGCGACCATCAAGGTTGGCCGTGCCTATGGGCCGGTGGTGGAGGGCGAGGCGGTGGTCTCGGAGGAGGGCTTTTCGCCGCGCTACGATCTGGACCGCTGGACAGGCTTGATCACCAAACCCGGCCACCGGCTCGAGGGCACCAGCCTCGTCGACAAGATCTGCTTTTTCCCCACCGCAAAAGGGGGCATTGCCGCTGGCTGGGCTTTTTACGACATCAAGTGGAAGAAAATTGCGCCCAAGGCGTTCATCTTCGGTGTGACCAACCCGGTCATGGTGCAGGGCGCAGTGTTCGCCGGCATCACCATCACCGAAGGCTGGACCACGCATCCGCGCGACGCGGTGCACACCGGCGACTGGGTGCGGGTCGACCCGGCGCGCAAGCTGATCGAGGTGCTGCGGCGCAAGGCATGAGGCCGGCAAATATGGGCCAGGTATCGCTATGCAGCGGAGAAGAACGCAGGAACCTGGAGCCGGAGTTTCGTGTCAACGCTGCGGGTTCTTTTGCCGTTCACCGCACCGGGCGCAAAAACGGTCGCGTGTGCCGATGGGCGCCGCGCAGTTCCAGCAGCGTCGCAACCAGACGAGGAACGTTGAGAGGAGAGCGCTCATTGACCTTCATGCCATCATAGCCGCGCCAGGGCGCTTAGCCGTAGTTTGCGCGCTGTTCGTTGCCGGTTGCGTTTCGACCACGGGAAGCAACCTGGCTCCCGGTCGCTCCACGTCGGCCGACGTCGAGGCGACGCTTGGCAAACCGTCAGAAACGCTCGCTCTCGCTGGAGGCGGTCGCGTTGCGTACTACCCGCGCGGCCGCCAGACCTTGGCCGTGACGCTCGGCGCCGACAACAGGGTTCGCAGCGTCGATCAGCGCCTCGCCGATGA
>JBFKUL010000320.1:0-3425 GCA_041635755.1 Burkholderiales bacterium
CACCAGGTTCTGGCGGATGTTGCGCATGGTGGCGCGCGAGAGCGCCGCGGCGCGAGCAATGCCGCGCAGGTCGCCCTTGACCAGCGTCACACTCGCGCTTTCCATCGCCACGTCGGTGCCCGTGCCCATCGCGATGCCGACGTGCGCCTGCGCGAGCGCGGGGGCATCGTTGATGCCGTCGCCGGCCATCGCCACCTTGCGGCCTTCAGCCTGCAGGCGCTTCACTTCTTTCGCCTTGTTCTCGGGCAGCACTTCGCCCACGGCCTCGTCGATGCCGAGCTGGCGCGCGACCACCGCGGCGGTGCGCTTGGAGTCGCCCGTGAGCATGACAATTCGAATGCCACGTTGCTTGAGCGCCGCAATCGCCTCCGGGGTGCTGTCCTTGACAGGGTCGGCGACCGCTGCGATACCGTGCGTGCGTCCATCGACCGCGAAGAAAACCACGGTCTTCGCCTCGGCACGCCAGGCTTCCGCGCGTTCCTCCCAGGCGCCGGTGTCGGCGCCGTGCTGCTGCAGGAAGGCGCGCGAGCCGACCACGACGTTGCGCCCGTTGACGCGCGCCTGTACGCCCAGGCCGTTCACCGATTCGAAGTTCTCCGCGCGCGCCGGAGCGGCCTTGCGCGCCTTCGCGCCCTCCACAATCGCGGTGGCGATCGGGTGCTCGGAGAGCTGTTCGACGCCTGCGACGAGCGAGAGCGCTTCGGCTTCGTCGATGCCTTCGCAGGCGAAATCGGTGAGCGCTGGCTTGCCGAGCGTGAGCGTACCGGTTTTGTCCACGACCACGGTGTCGATTTGGCGCATGTGCTCGATCGCCTCGGAGTTGCGGAACAGAATCCCCATCCCGGCGCCGCGCCCCATCGCAACCGTCATCGAGATCGGCGTGGCGAGTCCGACCGCGCACGGGCACGCGATGATCAGCACCGCGACCGCGTTCAGCAGCGCGTAGGTAAGCGCCGGCTCGGGCCCGAAAAACCCCCACACTAGCGCGGTGAGGATTGCGATCGCGACTACGGTCTGCACAAAGTACGCGGCGATCAGGTCGGCGAGACGCTGGATCGGTGCCTTGGTGCGCTGGGCATCCGCGACCATGTGCACGATGCGCGAGAGCAGCGTCTCCGACCCGACGCGGTCGGCGCGCATGACGATCGAGCCGCTGCCGTTGACCGTCGCGCCGGTGACGCGGTCGCCCGCCTTCTTGGCGACCGGCACCGGCTCGCCCGTGATCATCGATTCGTCCACGCGGCTCTCGCCTTCGAGCACAGCGCCGTCCACCGGAATCTTCTCGCCGGGCTTGACGCGCAGGCGATCGCCCTCATGCACTGAGTCGAGCGGCACCTGCTCTTCGCCGCCATCCTCCTTCAGCCGCCAGGCGAGATTGGGCGCGAGCTCGAGCAGCTGCCGGATCGCCTGGCTGGTCTGCCCCATCGCGCGCAGCTGGAGCACCTCGCCGACCATCACCAGCGTGACGATCACCCCCGCCGCCTCGAAGTATGTGCCGACCGAACCGTCGTGCTCGCGGAACTCCGCCGGAAAGAGGTCCGGAAGGAGGATTGCCGCAAGGCTGAACAGATACGCGAGCCCGACGCCGAGGCCGATCAGCGAGTACATGTTCAAGCGCCAGCCGCGCAGCGACCGCACGAACTTCGTAAGCAGTGGCCAGCCGACCCACAGCACGACCGGCGTGCCGAGCAGGAACTCGATCCAGCCGCGCGCGCGCGGCGCGAGGCCGAAGGGCTCGGCGATGCCGACCATCGGCGACATTGCGAGGATCACCATCGGGACCGAAAGCACCACGCCGACCCACATCCGGCGCGTGTGGTCGCGCAGCTCCGCGTTGTCCTCCTGCGCGGCCGCGGCGCCGACCGGAACGAGCACCATGCCGCAGATCGGACAGTCGCCGGGTGCGTCCTTCAGCACCTCAGGATGCATCGGGCACGTGTACTGCGCGCCTGCAGGCGCGGCCGCTGGCGCGACCGGTGCGGCGTGCCCATAATGCGCGTGACGCGCATGAGTGCCGTGCCCGGCCGATGCCTCCGCCCCCTTCGCGTAATGCGCGGGATCCGCCTTGAACGTATGCAGGCAGTGCGCGGAGCAGAATAGGTACGTTCTACCCTCGTGAGTCGCCCGGCCGGCTTCGCGGCCAGGCGTCACAGTCATGCCGCACACCGGGTCCTTCATCTCGGCGGAAGTTTTCGAATCGTTCACCGCGTCACCTGGCTGGCTGGAAAGGAATCGCTCGCACGGTGCGCCTTCCCGTGATGGGAAGGCCAAGCAAGTGCGGTGCGGTCGCTCCCCCTCGCGGGTTCAGCGCAATGCCCCATGACCGGCGCTAGAGTGAAGCGAGCACGCGCTCGAGCCGCGTACGCACCTCGCCGGCGATTCTCGCGACCTCCTCGCGGTCGACGAGCTGCAGCACGGCTCGCGGGTCCATGATCTCGACCATCGTCTTGCCGGCCGCGTCGTTTCGCACAACGACGTTGCACGGCAGGAGCGCGCCGATCTGCGGATCGACGTCGAGCGCCTGGTGCGCATAGTTCGGGTTGCATGCGCCGAGGATCTTGTAGGGCGGGATGTCCTTGCCGAGCTTCTTCTTGAGCGTCGCAGCGACGTCGATCTCGGTGAGCACGCCGAAGCCTTCCTTCGCGAGCGCCTCGGTGACGCGCTCGATCGCCTTCGCGTAATCCATCTTGACGGTCTTTCCGAATGTGTAATTCCGACTCATGAGGTCTCCTCGCGAGGTTGACGGATGCGTTGCACGCGGCACTTCGCGTGTGCCGCACGCCCGCGCGCGGTGGACGCACTCGCGCGCGGGGTTCTCCGGCGGATCAGCCGCCGCGCAGCTGCCGGCGCTGCTCGTCGGTAAGCACGGCGTCGATCTTCTTACGCGTGTCGAGCATGCCCTGGAACATCTGCTTGCGAACAGCGCTCATCTCGTCGAAGGCCTTGCGGGCCGCGGACTCGTCGAGCTTTCCGGACCCGAGCACGTCGTGCATGCGATAGTGCTGATCGTGCATCTTGCCCATCAGGGTCCAGTGCTCACGCGAAGCCTCGCGCTGAATCTGCGAGATCTTCGAGCGCTGCTCCTCGGTAAGCTTGAGCTGCGGGGCCGCGCCCATCATGCCGGGGCCCATGCCCTGGCCCATCATGCCGTGGGAACCGTGGTCGCCCATCATTCCGGGACCCATCATGCCGGGGCCCATGCCCTGACCCATCATGCCCTGACCCATCATGCCCTGACCCATCATGCCCGGTCCCATCATGCCGTGGCTACCATAGCCGCCCATCATGCCGGGGCCCATCATCATGCCGTCGCCCATGCCGGGGCTGTGTGCCCAGGCCGGCGCCATGAACATCGCCGCCGCTGCGGCGGTCGCGATCAGTTTGCGTTTCATTGGAAGCTCCTTTCGTTAGCTCTTGGAGGTGAA
>JBFKUL010000321.1:0-3408 GCA_041635755.1 Burkholderiales bacterium
GCCATCGCCACGCGCGCGCCCGAGCCGGCTTCGGTCGCTGCAACGGCAATTGCGCCGCTTGAGCTCGGCGGCGGCGAGCTCGGGTTTGCGTTGCGCCTCGAGCGCGACGCGCAGGGCTTCGGCGCCCGCGCGCAAGCGCTCGCTGATGCTCGCGGAGAGAGGGCGCGCTGATGGTCGACCTGCGCAGCGACACCGTCACACAACCCACGTCGGGCATGCGCCGCGCGATGATGGAGGCCGACCTCGGCGACGACGTCTTCGGCGACGATCCGAGCGTCAATCGGCTGCAGGTGACGGCAGCGAGGTTGTTCGGCTTCGAGGCGGCGCTTTTCTTTCCCACCGGCACGCAGTCCAACCTGGCGGCGCTGATGAGCCATTGTCAGCGCGGCGACGAATACATCGTCGGCCAGGAGGCGCACACCTACCGCTACGAAGCGGGCGGCGGCGCGGTGCTCGGATCGATCCAGCCGCAGCCGCTCCCGAATCGCGCAGACGGCACGCTTGATCTCGCCGACGTGGAGGCGGCAATCAAGCCGGACGACCCGCACTTCGCCCGCACGCGGCTGCTCGCGCTCGAGAATACGATCGGCGGGCGCGTAATCTCGCGCGCCTATCTCGAGCAGGCGATCGACGTTGCGCGCCGGCGAGGGCTGACCACCCACCTGGATGGCGCGCGCGTGTTCAATGCAGCGGTCAAGCTCGGCTTGAGCGTTGAGGCGCTGTGCCGTGGATTCGACTCGGTGTCGGCCTGCCTCTCCAAGGGACTAGGCGCGCCCGCGGGCACCGTACTGGTGGGCAGCGCGGGGTTCATTGCGCGGGCACGGCGCGCGCGCAAGATTCTCGGCGGCGCGATGCGCCAGGCCGGGGTGATCGCCGCGGCAGGGCTGTACGCGCTCGAGCATCACGTCGCGCGGCTCGCCGAGGATCATGCACTCGCGGGGCGGCTCGCGCACGGCCTTTCAGGCATCGCTGGCCTGCAGGTCGAGCCGCCGCAAACCAACATGGTGTTCGTCAGGCTCTCCGCCGATCGCGTGGCGCCGCTCGCCGAGCATCTGAAGCGAGCCGGCGTGCTGGTGCTGCCGGCGCCGCGCATGCGCCTGGTGACGCACCTGGACGTCGATGCGGCCGGGATCGACCGGGCGCTGGAAGTGTTCCGCAGCTTCCACGCCGAACCCGCGCGCGCTTAGCCCGAGTCGGGCTGCCCCGCCTCGCGCGGCGGCGGATGCCCACCGCCGAACTGCGCCCACGCCACGCCTGCCATCGTCATAGCGGCGCCGGCGATCTTGAGCCAGGTGAAGGTCTCTCCGAGTGTAATCCAGGCCACCACACCCGCGATCGGCGGCATCAGGTACATGAGCGGCGCGCTGCGCGCCACGCCGCGCACCGCGTTCACCCAGGCCCAGACGAGCCAGCCAAGAAACGCCGAAACCACGATCGCCCAGACCAGACCGATCCAGACCGCGGGGGACACGCTGCCGAGCGGCGTGGCGAGGAACGACGGTAGCGAGAAAAGTACCAGCGGCGGCGCGCCGAACAGCAGCGTGTAGGCGAGCACCGGCAGCGGGCCGTAGCGCGCGACGAGCGGGCGCACGATCACGGTGTAGAGGGAGAACAGCGACGCCGCGAACAGCAGCACCACGTCGCCCGCGCCGGCCAGTGCGAAGCCGCGCACGAACTTGTCCGACAGGAACACCACGATGCCGGCGAACGCAAACAGCGTGCCGGCGAGCTGGCGTGCGCGCAGCTTCTCGGCGCCGAGCACGGCAAGGATCAGCAGCGTGAATAGCGGCCCGCTGGTGAGCACCAGCGCCGAGGAGAACGCGGTCGACAAATGAACGCCGTACGTCACCAGACCCACGTGAAAGGTGTGGCCGATCAGGCCACAGGCGACGAAGCGCGGCAGATCCTCGCGCCGGGGCCAGGACTTGCGCAGGTGCCGGCGATAGATTACCGCGAGCAGCATAAAGCCGAGCACGGGCGTGATCAGGAAGCGCAGGAAAAGGAACGGGCCGACGCCGATCTCGTCGAGAACCACCTTCACGAAGGTGAAGTTGACGCCCCAGACGACCATCATCGCGACCGCCGCGATCAGCGACCAGCGCGCGACAGTCTCGCTATGAGATTGCGCCGCAACTGTTTGGTGGGCCATGAGCGCGCGCAGGTTACACTACGCGCCTTTCGCTGTCCGCCCCGCGTTCGCAGCCATGCTCACCGCCCGCCCGCCCGTTCGCGCGCTCGTCGCTTCCAAGATTCGAGAGCTGGTGAACGAGGGCCTCGGCCGCTCCGACATTCTGCCGTTCTGGGTCGGCGAGCCCGACGAGCCCACGCCGGAGTTCATCCGCAAGGCCGGCATCGATTCGATCGCTGCCGGCGAGACGTTCTACAGCCACAATCTCGGCATTCCGGAGATCCGCGATACGCTTTCCGCGTATCTTTCGCGGCTCCACGGAACGGTGGCGCCGGACCAGATTGCGGTCACCAGCGCCGGCGTCAACGCGCTGATGCTGGTCTCGCAACTGCTGCTCGAACCTGGTGATCGGGTGGTCGAGGTGGTGCCGTTGTGGCCGAACCTGCAGGAAATCCCGAAGATCCTCGGTGCGCAGGTGAGCACCGTGCCGCTCGAGTTCGCCCGCTCGGGCTGGACGCTCGACCTGGATCGGTTGCTAGAGGAACTCACGCCCGGCACGCGCGCGCTGTATCTCAATTCGCCCAACAATCCTACCGGCTGGACCGTGACGCGGGCGCAGCAGCAGGCAATCCTGGAGCGTTGCCGCAAGCACGGCATCTGGATCTTCGCGGACGATGCCTACGAGCGCCTATTCTACGGTGCCGCGTCCGGGGTCGCCCCCTCGTTTCTCGATATCGGCGAGCCGAGCGATCGCATCGTCAGCACCAACACGTTCTCCAAGTCCTGGCTGATGACGGGCTGGCGCCTGGGCTGGCTGGTGGTGCCCGAATCGCTGACCGCCGACCTTGGCAAGCTGATCGAGTACAACACCTCATGCGCCCCGGTGTTCGTGCAGCGCGCCGGCATTGTCGCGGTGCGCGAGGGCGAGCCGGTCATTCGCCGCACCCTCGAGCGCTTCCGCAAGGCGCGCGATTATCTCGTCGCGCAGCTCAACCGCATTGACGGGGTTGAGGCGGCCATGCCCGCGGGCGCGATGTACGCGTTCCTGCGGGTGGCGGGCGTAAGCGACAGCCTGGCGTTCTGCAAGCGCCTGGTGAGGGACGTCGGGCTCGGGCTCGCTCCGGGCTCCGCCTTTGGCCCGGAGGGGGAGGGTTACGTCAGGTGGTGCTTCGCCGCCAGCGAGTCGCGGCTCGCCGACGGCATCGAGCGGCTGCGCCGCGCGCTAGCGGACCGCTAGCTCAGGGCGCTTGGCCTGAGCTCCGGCACCGGCGCGATCGAGC
>JBFKUL010000322.1:0-3402 GCA_041635755.1 Burkholderiales bacterium
ACTTGCTTTCGGATACCGCAGTTCCGGCGGACGACAAGCTGCCTGATACAGGGGTTGGTGTTGAGCGCGAGCGCCTTCTGGCGGCGACGCGGATCGTCTCGCCCGTTGATGGCACGCGCTGTTCGAGTGCCGTCATCCTGGGTCGCGACGGGTGGCTGCAGTTTGCCGAACGCACGTTCGACGCCCAGGGCGCCGAGACTGAGACGTTGCGCTACGAACTGCGCCTGGCCGCTTAGGTTCGGCGGCGCATCTCCTGATGGGGAATGCCCGCCTCCATGTACTGCGCCCCCTCTGCGATGAATCCGTGAGTACGGTAGAAGTCGATCGCGTGCGTCTGCGCAGACAGCGCGACCTGTGCATCCCCGCGCGCCCTCGCTGCATCGATCAGGGCGCGCAGTAGCGCGCCACCGACACCCTGGCGGCGCCATTCCAGCAGCACGGCCATTCGTCCGATATGGCCCACCACGTGCCCATCCTCACGCCGCGAGGGCAACAGGCGCCCGGTGCCCAGCACCTTTCCAGATCCATCATAGGCAAGCGCATGCAGGCTGTGGGCGTCCATCTCGTCCAGCTCGATCTCGCGCGGCACTCGCTGCTCTTCTACGAATACCCTGAAACGCACCGGCTCCGCTTGAGCGCGTGCATCCTCCCAGGCCATCAGTTCGATTCGAATCATCGCTGGAAAGTATAATTTCGGTCTTTCCTGCAGGATAGACATGAAAAGCCTCTGGAACGACGCCGAAGCGGCGAAGCTGGACGGGCCCCTCGGTCCGCGCGTGTACACCTCGAGGCTGCTCGGGCGCGACAAGTCACTGGTACTGCACGGCGGCGGCAATACCTCGGTCAAGCTGCGCTCGAAGAACCTGTTCGGCGAGGAAGAGGATGTCCTCTTCGTCAAGGGCAGCGGCTGGGATCTCGAGACAATCGAAGCGGCCGGCTTCACGCCCGTGCAGCTCGACTACGTGCGGCGGCTCGCCGGACTCGCCGCCCTACCCGATCCGCAAATGGTCAACGAGCTCAACACCCACATGTTGCGTGCGGGGGCGCCGGCCCCGTCAGTGGAGACCATCCTGCATGCGATCCTTCCGTATCCCTACGTAGATCACACGCATGCGGATGCCGTGCTCTCGATCTCCAATGCGCCGCAGGGTGAACGACGCATACGCGAGATCTACGGCTCGAAGGTGGCGGTGATTCCGTACATCATGGCGGGGTTCGATCTGGCGGCTTTCTGCGCGCGCGAATTCCCGAAGCAGGCGCGCGGCGACACGATCGGCATGGTGCTCCTCTCGCACGGCATGTTCTCGTTTGGTGCCACCGCGAAGGAATCCTATGAGCGCATGATCCGACTGGTTTCGATGGCGGAGGATTACCTTGCCGCAGCCAAGGCGTGGCAGGTCATGTTGCCTTCGGCCGCTCGCTCCTCGGTATCGCGCGAGGACATCGCCGCCCTGCGGCGCTCGATCTGCGATTGCGCGGGGCTGCCGATGGTGATGCGGGTAAGCGATTCGCCGAAATTCCGTTCGTTCGCACGGCATCCAGAGGTTTCCCGACTGTCGCAGCAGGGTCCGGCGACACCGGATCACGTCATCCGCACCAAGCCGCTGCCGATGCTCGGCCGCGACGTTGCGGGCTACGCCAAGGCGTACCGGACATACTTCGAACGCCAGTCGGCAAGCGCCAAGGAAAAGAAGATCATGCTCGACCCTGCGCCACGCATGGTGCTCGATCCGGCACTCGGATTTGCGGCCATCGGTCGCGGCGCGAAGGACGCGGCGATCGTCGAGGACCTCTACGATCACACGATCGACGTGATCCTGCGGGCCGAAGCGCTCGGCGGCTGGAAGGCGGTAGACGAACGCCATATCTTCGATATCGAGTACTGGGACCTGGAGCAGGCCAAGTTGCGCAAGGCCGGTACGCCGCCGCCGTTCACCGGAGAGGTGGCGCTGGTCACGGGTGCGGCGTCGGGCATCGGCAAGGCGTGTGTGGAGGCATTGCTCAAACGCGGCGCGGCGGTGGTCGGCCTGGACCGCAATCCCGCGATCGAGTCCTTGTTTCAGCGACTCGACTATCTGGGCGTCCAATGCGACGTGACCAGCCCGACAGCCGTCCCTGCGGCACTCGACCAGGCCGCGCGGCGCTTCGGAGGCGTCGACATGCTGGTGCTGAATGCGGGCGTGTTCCCTTCGTCGCAAGCCATCCAGGAGATATCGCCCGAAACGTGGAAAAGCACGATGTCCGTAAACGTCGAGGCGAACCTGCTCGTCATGCAGGCGTGTCACGCGTTGCTGCGCCTGGCGCCGAGGGGCGGCCGTATCGTCGTCATCGGCTCGAAAAACGTCCCTGCCCCCGGACCCGGTGCCGCGGCCTATTCCGCGTCCAAGGCCGCGCTGAATCAGCTCGCGCGCGTCGCCGCGCTTGAATGGGGCAAGGAAGGCATCCGCGTAAACACCATCCATCCGAACGCCGTGTACGACACCGCGCTGTGGACCGAAGAGGTGCTTGCGTCGCGCGCCAAGGCCTATAACCTTAGCGTCGAGCAGTATCGGAAGAACAACCTGCTGCGTACCGAGGTGTCCTCGCGCGACGTGGCCGAGCTGGCGGCGGAGATGTGCGGACCCCTGTTTGCCAAGACGACGGCCGCTCAGGTGCCAGTCGACGGCGGCAACGAGCGCGTCGTTTGATGAAGGTCGAAACGCTGCGCTGGAGCGGCGATGCGCTGGAGCTGCTCGACCAGCGCCTGCTGCCCGAGCGCACCGAATACGTCACCTGTCGTTCAGCTTCCGAGGTGGCCGGGGCGATCCGCGACATGGTGGTGCGCGGCGCCCCCGCGATCGGCTGTGCCGCGGCTTTCGGCATCGCACTCGACGCTCGCCGCGGGGCAGACCTCTCCGCCGCACACGAAGCGCTTGCACAGAGCCGGCCCACAGCCGTGAATCTGTTCTGGGCGCTCGCGAGGATGAAGAAGGTGCGCGGCGCGCAGGCGATCGAAGCCGAGGCGCGCGCGATCTACGAGGAGGACCTAGCCGTCAATCGCGCCATTGGCGCGCAGGGTGCAAGGCTGATCCAGGACGGCGCCCGGATCATGACCCATTGCAACACCGGCGCGCTGGCCACAGCGGGCCACGGCACGGCGCTCGGCGTCATCCGCTCGGCGCATGAGCTTGGCAGAAAGCTGACGGTGATCGCCAACGAGACGCGCCCCTATTTGCAGGGCGCTCGCCTCACGGCATGGGAGTGCGTGCAAGAGGGTATTCCGGTCACGCTCGTGACCGACAGCATGGCCGGCTTTCTCATGAGTCGTGGCGAGGTCGATCTGGTGATTGTCGGGGCGGACCGCATCGCCTCCAACGGTGATGTGGCGAACAAGATCGGGACCTACACCTTGGCCGTGTTGGC
>JBFKUL010000323.1:0-3386 GCA_041635755.1 Burkholderiales bacterium
ACGAGGTCGCTCCACCAGTGGTGGTCACGCCACAGTCCCTGCTCCTCGAAGCGCGCGATGAGCCAGCGATGCGCCGCCACGAAGGTCTCCGGCGTGGCGTCGATCTCGATCTTCACGGCGTCTTCGGGCACCGCCATCAGCTCGCGCAGCGCGCCGCTCGAGGACTCAGCGTCCCACACCCAGCGTGCCATCAGCGGATGCTTGAGTGGCTCGGCGAAGTGCAACAGCTCCGCGGCGAAGTCGAACGCGGCGCCGCGCAATTTGCGCTGCAGCCGGCGCGCCTCGCGCAGCTCGCCTTGCGGATAGGGCAGCGCATCGCAAAACGCAGCAATGCGCTCGGGCAGCGCACCCTCGCCGTGCAGCAGCGCGCCCGCGGTCGCCGAAAAAGACTGCGCACCCAAGCGCTCGATCAGCGGATAGAGCTTGCGCCGGGCGGGAAACACCGCTTCCAGCAGCCCTTCCGCCTCGTCCAGGCCAATACGAACCGGCGCGCCAAGCAGGCCGGTGAAGCGCTGATGCTTGGCTTCCAGCGCGTCGAAGTAGCTTTGCAGGCCCGGGCCGGCGCCGGCGAGTGCGACGAACTCGGACAAATGCCTTGCGAAGCGTGCCGGGTCGAGCTGAAGCATCGCGGCGAGGATCCCGCCGCCTCAGGCGGCTTTGCGCGCCGGGCTGCCGAGCTCACCGACGGCGCGCATGGCCATTGCGAGGCCGTGCGAGACGCAGGTGTCGATATCCTCGGGCGAGAGCGCCGAGCCGCCGACGTAGATCCCGGGCCGCGTCGAGGCGAACGTGCTGGTGTAGTGCTCGCCGCGGTCGATAAAGCCATGGCTCTCGAGCCCGACGCCGAACACCTTGGAGATTTCCGGATTGTCCTCGTTCGGGTCCATGCCGATCGCGTGCACCACCAGGTCGAAGGGAATCACGATCGGGCGCTTGACCAGCGTGTCCTCGCCCTTCACCAGCAGCCGCTTGCCGTCGGGGGCGATGGTCACTTCGGCGATCCGCGCCTTGACGAACTTGGTGCGGAACTCCTCCTGCGAGCGCCAGTAGTACTTGTCCTCGTACAGACCGAAGGTGCGGATGTCCATGTAGTAGATGTAGACGTCGGTCTTGGGCGAGAGCTCCTTGATCTCCATCGCCAGGTTGGTCGAAACGGTGCAGCAGATCTTCGAGCACCATTCGCGCCCGATCTGCCGGTCGCGCGAGCCCACGCACAGCAGGATCGCGACGCGCTCGGGCGTGCGTCCGTCCGAGGGGCAGGTGATCTTCCCCTCGCCCACCATTTGCTCGACTTGCGTGGTGGTCACCACGTCGTCGTAGGTGCCGAAGCCCCACTCGGGCTTGTTGATCGAGTCGAAGTGCGTGAACCCCGTGCCGAGAATGACCGCCCCCACCTGCACCTTCTGCCCGTTGGAGAGTGTCGCCGTGAAATTGCCTGCCTCGCCCTCGAGCTTGGCGACCTTGCATTCCTTGTGAACGGTGACCAGTGAATTCTCCTCGACGCGCTTGACCATGCGGCCGATCGCGTCCTTGGCCCACTCGCCGGAGGGCACGAGTTTGGCGTAGCGCGAAAGGATCGGCG
This sequence comes from Burkholderiales bacterium, assembly GCA_041635755.1. Classification (GTDB taxonomy): domain Bacteria; phylum Pseudomonadota; class Gammaproteobacteria; order Burkholderiales; family SG8-39; genus JBFKUL01. The sequence continues at coordinate 1,583 of JBFKUL010000323.1, forward strand.
CGCCGCCCAGGCGATCGGCCTTGTCCACCAGCACCACCTTGCGGCCGATCGAGGCAATCCCGTGCGCCGCCGAAAGCCCGGTCGGCCCGCCGCCGACGACGAGAATCGTATCGCTCATCGGCTCAGGCGCTCTTCGCCAGCTCGGGTTTGTACAGGTACTCGATCCGGCCGGCCTTGACTTCCTTGAGGTACTCCTCGAAGCGCTTTTTCGATTCGCTCCACGAGAGGCCCATCTTCTCGACGACGTCCTCGCAGGGGCTCGCGTGCCACTGCAGCTGCACGATCTTGAACGGATCGGCGCCGCAGGCGAGCGCGGCGAACTGGATGTCGGCCATGATCGGCAGCGAGTGTGTCTGCTCGTGTGCCTTGCCGATCCACTGGTTCTTGTCCATGGTGGTGACGCAACCGGTGTCGATGCCGAGCATCATGTCGGCGTTCGCTTCCTCGCGCGCCACCTTGATCTTGCGGTCCATGGTGAACGAGCGCGTGAACTCGCGCTCCGAGATGATGTGGCGGAAACCGAAGCCGCAGCAGTCGTACCAGGTCGAGTAGTCGATGAGCTGGGCACCCAAAGCCTGCGCCATGCCGGTGCCGGTGGCGGCGCGGTTGCCGTCGAGCACTGCTGGGTCGTAGATCGCGTCCTCGTGCACCATCTTCGAGTAGTGGCAAGCCATGTGCACCGTCACACGCAGGTGCGAGACGTCGATCTTCTGCAGCTTGGCGGCAATCTCGTTTCGCATCACATGCACCCACTCGGAGTAGTGCACGACCTCTTCGGGGATCACCAGCTTGCCGTCGACCAGGCGCCCGAGCTTGCCGAGGATCTTCTTCACCCGCTCGCGTAGCGTGGCGTTCTCGATCAGGTATTTGCGCACCTCCTTGTAGTTGCCGAAGGAAGTCGCGCAGTGCACCAGCGGATAGAAGTGTCCCGGCGCGTGGCCCAGGCGCTTGCCCGAAACGTAGGCCTGATGGAAGTTGCGCAGGAACACCGCCGACAGCGACTCGACGTTGCCGATGCCCGAGCCGTGGTAATTCCATGCCGTGCACGAAGTCTGGTCGGTCTCGTCGAGGTAGTCCTTGCCGGGCTCCATGCCAAGTCCATTCATGACCCACAGGAGTGAGGCCGGATAGCCCGGAATGTTGCCGCACTGACCGCACGACTTGTGGTGCCAGAGCTGCATGGTCGGGATCTTCTTGTCCCAGCCGAACAGCGTTTTCACCATCACCGGCTTATGGGCGTCCGACACGCGGTGGACGATGATCTCGCCTTCCTTCTCGAGCTCCCACATGTGATCGCGCACGTCGTCCATGCGCTCGGCGAGGTCGAGCTCGCGCCGGTCGACGCGCTTCTTGACCCACTCGGTGGCCTTCTCGGCGTCTTCAGGCGACAGATTCGTCGGCTGAAAAAAAGCCCCGTGGCCTGCGATGCCGCCTACGTTGTCTTCGCTCATAGCGTTGCCCTCACTCCTTGTCTGCCTGCTCTTCCAACAGCTCTTCGTATTCTTCTCGTTTCTCCTCAATGAAATCCTCGATGACGTCGAACAGGTTCTCGTCCATGGTCTCGAGCTGCTTGAGCACGCCGGTTTCCTCCCAGATCGTGTACATCTCGACCGAGGTCTTGAGCGCCACTTCCCATGCCGTCGCAGTCGTCTGCAGCGTCTTCACCGGGATCGCGTTGCGCAGCGTCTTCAGGTCGCCCTCGACCTTCTGGATGTTCGGACCCCAGTCGGGGAAGTGATCCGGCTGGATCATGTCCGGGGAAAGCTGGTTGCCGGTGGTGATCAGCTTGAGCATCACGCGGCCG
>JBFKUL010000324.1:0-3357 GCA_041635755.1 Burkholderiales bacterium
CTCGAGGGCGATGCCGAGCGCGAATTTGGCGGTGCGCTGAATGACGTCGCGGCCCGCAAGCCGCACCGGGTAGCGCAGCCCTTTGTCGCCGAGCGGGTCGTTCGCCACCTCCGGTGAATCGAGGCCCGACTGCTCGTCGGCAAGAAACAGGGAATCACGTGCGTTCATCGCTATGGCTCCTGGCATGCAATGGCGTCAGGCCAGGGTCTGCGTCAGCCACGCTGCCCCGCGCGTTCCTCGCGGCAGTGCGGCGCCGCCATGGACGTCGCCGGCACGGGCTTCCATGTGCCGGTCGCGGAAAAATGGGCCTCGATCAGCCGACGCGTATGAAGTGAGCAGGCACTTCCAGTGTCGAAGGTGATGACGCGGGAGGGATCTGTAAAGGAATCCGTCGATTTCAGCTCTAGGTCAACCGAATCAACTATTTGCGTTGTCGTAGAGGCAGTGATCACGAGCGTCCCGAGCAGGATTGTCGAAAGATGACCCATATAATGTCCTAGACAGTTATTGATAATTCTGTGCATAATGCCGACAGATTCCTAGGTTGTCAACATATTGTCTAGGACAATTAATGAAAGAAACAGTGATCCCCGTGGACGCTCTGCCCATCGCGGCGGTTGAAAGCGAAACTGGACTGTCGAAGGACGTCTTGCGCGTCTGGGAGCGTCGCTACGGGTTTCCCAAGCCGTTGCGCTCCTCTACCGGCGAGCGCGTTTACCCGCGTTCGCAGCTCGAGCGTCTCCGGCTCGTGCGCCGGCTGATCGATCAGGGCTTGCGCCCGGGAAGCATCTTTGCGCTTTCGAGCGAGGAGCTGGAAACGCAGGCGGCGGAGGCCGCCCCGCCCCAGCCTCGAAGTGCGTTCCATGATCTCGCCCTGTATTTGCTCAAGACGCACCAGACGTCCGAGCTGCGGCGCGAACTGCACCAGGCGGTGATGCGCGATGGCTTGCACCGCTTCATCGAGGACACGGCGGCCCCGCTCGCTATTTTGGTGGGCGATGCCTGGATGCGCGGCGAGATTCAAGTGTTCGAGGAGCACCTTTTCACGGAGCAGCTGCAGGGCGTGCTGCGCCAGGCGATCTCGCAGGTGCCGACCGGCGGCGGCGCGCCGCGCGTGCTGTTGACCACGTTGCCTGGCGAGCAGCACGGCCTCGGGCTGCTGATGGCCGAGGCGGCACTGGCACTGGAAGGGGCGGAGTGCTTTTCGCTCGGCACGCAGACGCCGGTGAGCGACATCATGGCCGCCGCGCTCGCCAAGCGGGCCGACGTGGTGGCGCTTTCCGTGAGCAGCAACTACGCGACCGGGCCGCTCGAGGACAGCCTCACACGGCTGCGCGCGGCGGTGCCGCCGGCGACCGAGATCTGGCTTGGCGGCGCCGGCGCCGCAAGAGTGCGGCGCGCGCTGCCTGGCCTGCGCACCCTCAAGTCGCTCGGCATGGTCGGCGAGACGCTCGCCACATGGCGGGGCGACGCCGTACGGGACGCAAGACCGAGGCGGTGAGGACCACATGAGACAATCCGTGCCTTCGAAAAAGGGCTGACATGGCGATGCTTTATCCGGAAATCTTCAAATCGCTCGAGCGCGTGCGATGGGACCTCGAAAAGGATGTGCCCTGGCAGGCTTTCGACGCCGCTCGCCTGTCCGACGAGCAGGCCATGACCATCAAGATGAACGCCATCACGGAATGGGCGGCGCTTCCCGCGACCGAGATGTTTCTGCGCGACAACCGCGACGACAGCGATTTTTCGGCCTTCATGTCGGTGTGGTTCTTCGAGGAGCAGAAGCATTCGCTGGTGCTCATCGAGTATCTGAAGCGCTTTCGGCCGGAGCTCGTCCCCTCGGAGGACGAGCTGCACGCCGTGCGCTTCGCTTTCGATCCGGCGCCGCCCCTCGACACGTTGATGCTGCATTTCTGCGGCGAGATCCGCCTGAACCACTGGTATCGGCGCGCCGCCGAATGGCACACCGAGCCCGTGATCAAGCACATCTACGAGACCATCGCGCGGGACGAGGCGCGCCACGGCGGCGCGTACCTGCAGTACATGAAGCGCGCGCTCGAGCGCTCGGGCGACGCGGCGCGCGCGGCATTCGCGAAAATCGGCCTGCTGATGGCGGCGGCGGGCCGTGCCGGCAAGCCGCTGCACCCGACCAACCTGCACGTGAACGAGGCGCTGTTTCCGCGCGACACGGTGCAAAGCCGCCTGCCCGACCCGGAATGGCTCGAGCACTGGCTTGATCGGCAAATCCGCTTTGATCGCCAATGGGAGAAGAAGGTCGCCGACATGATCCTGCGCAATCTGTCGAGCCTGTTCGGCGTCAAGCTCGGATCGATCCAGGAGTTGTCGCGCTTCCGGCGCTCGCTGCGCGCCGCTTAGACACAGCGCGCCGCGCCGACACGTTTCCGGCCCGGTCAGCGCGAGGGCGCCACGAGCAGCCGCTCGATCGCCGCGACGAGCCGCGGGTCGTTCGGCTCGACCTCGGTATCGAAGCTGAGTACCTGCGCGCCTCCGCGCGCCACCAGGTACTTGTGGAAATTCCAGCGCGGCGCGCGTCCGGTCTCGCGTGCGAGTTGCGCGAACAGCGGGTTCGCCAAAGCGCCTCGGACATGCGATTTGGCGAACATCGGGAACTCGATCGCGTACTGATTGACGCAGAAGTTCGCGATCTCCTTGTTCGAACCGGGCTCCTGGCCGCCGAAATCGTTCGACGGGAAGCCGAGCACCACCAGCCCGCGGTCGCGGTATTTGCGGTACAGCGCTTCAAGCCCCTCGTACTGCGGCGTGAAACCGCACTGGCTGGCGGTGTTGACCACCAGCGCTACCTTGCCGGAGAACTCGCACAGCGAACGCTGCTGCTCGAGGATCGAGGACATGCTGCGGTCGAACAGCGCGTGGCAACCGGAGCCGGCGGCGCTCGCGCCGCCGCCTGCCGCCTGCGCGGCGCCAGCAACGGCAAAGCCCGTGACGGCAGCGAGCACGCAAAACGTCAACCTCATGACCGGCTCCATGCGTCAGAAGGGCAGCTTCGCGCCTGGCTTGAGCCGCTGCAGCGCGGCACGGAACTCGGACTTGATGCGATCCAGCCCTTCGCGCGTTTCGGCCTCGAAGCGCAGCACGATCACCGGCGTCGTGTTGGAGGCACGCGCCAGGCCGAAACCGTCGGCGTACTCGGCGCGTACGCCATCGATCGTCAGCACGCGCTCGGCGAGCGGGAAGGGCCTGGCCTGCTGCAGCTTCTCGATCAGCTTGTGCGGCTCGCCCTCGGCGAGCGACCACTGCAGCTCGGGCGTGGAAGGCGCGTTGGGCAGCGATTTGAGCGTCTGGTTCGCGTCGTTCTCACGCGATAGCAATTCCAGC
>JBFKUL010000325.1:0-3322 GCA_041635755.1 Burkholderiales bacterium
GACGGTCATCGATCACCGCGGCGGCTACGAAGACTATCTCGAGAGCCTGAAGGCGGAGCTGGTCGCGGCCTGAGCGCGCCCGGAGCGTAGCGCCACCTGAGCGGGGCGGACGCGCAGTCCGTTGGCACTAAACCGGCTCTCGGCGTTTGATGACAATCCCGAAGGCGGGGGTTGTTGACGCCCGAACTCCACTCACACAGAATCCCCGCCGTTCTCAGCGGCCGCAAGCCGACAAGAAGAACACCAGGGGGGCGGCGATGGGCAACACAATCCATGGGTTTGGGCGGGGCCGGGCGCGCGGGCGCCTGGCGATCGGGCTGCTGTGCGCCGCCGTGGCGGCGCCCGGCGCGCTCTTCGCGCAAGGGCGAAGCGACGGGCTGCCAAGCGCCAAGGAGATGGAAGACGGCTTGCGCATGATGCGCGAGCAGATGCAGGCGCTGCCACCCGAGCAGCGAAAGATGATCGAACAGCAGATGGGGCAGATGGCGGCGGCTGCCGCGCCCGCTGCCGACGATGCCTTGGTGCCCAAGCGCGATGCCGCGCGCATTGCCAAGGTCCCGAAGAAGCCGTCTAGCGGCGCCGAGCTGAAGGCGTATGTCGAGCAGCTTCAGCCGAAGATTGCACAGGCGCTCGAGCCGAAGCACCGCCAGCGCGCGCAGTACATCGAGGCCGAGCTGCGCAAGCAGCCCGAGCCGGTGCAGCAGCTGCGAGCCGCGGTGAACGGCCTCGCGCTGATCGGCGCCTGGGCCGAGGCCACCTATCTCGCCGGCCGTGTCGCGGCCGCAACCGGCAATGCGCAGGACCTGAGCAACCTCGCGGCGCTGCTCGTCATGCAGCGCGCGGGGCAGGCGGCGATCCCGATCCTGCAGGTGCTCGATCAGCGCTACCCGAACAACTCCACGGTGCTCAACAATCTCGGCCAGGCGTGGTTCGAGCTGGGCGAGGAAAAGGAGGCCGAGCGTTTTCTTGGCGCTGCGGTAAAGCGCTCGCCGACCCACCCACAGGCGAACATGACGCGCTCGCGCCTGCAGGAGGCGCGCGGCGACAAGGCCGCGGCCGCCGAGTCGGTGAGAAAGTCGATCCAGGGCGGCTTCAGCGAGGCCAAGGCGCAGCGCCTCGAACAGCTCGGCGGGAAGCTCAAACGCGAGGACCTGCGCTGGACGCTGCACATGCCGCAGGATCCGCTCGGGCTGGAAAAGTTCGAGCTGCCGAAGTACCCGAAAAAGGCGCTCGAGATTCCAGAGGCGATCCCCGCCTGGAAGGCGTTCCGCGAAAGCACCTTCGAGCGGGTCGCCGCGCTCGAGCAGCAGTCACGCAAGCTCGGCACCCAGAGTGCAACGGCAGGTGCGGCAGGCCAACTGGTCGAAGGGCCGCTCGGCGCCAAGGCGCGCCGCGTAGGCCAGTTCGACGCCGAAGTGGCAAAGGTTTGGGTCGAGCGCGCCGGCCGGGCGAAAGCCGACGCGATCAAGGCCGAAGCCGAGGCGCGCCAAAAGCTCGACAAGGCGATCTCCCAGATCGACGCCGAAGGCGAGCGCCAGTACCGCAACAAGCCCGGCGGCTATCAGCGCGACTACACCTGCGACAAGGTGCTGCCGCTCGTCGACGAGTACCTGAATGCCTCCAACGCGCGCTTCGAGCAAGCCGACCGCGAGTGGCTCGAGGGCTGGAGCAGGCAGATCAACAACGCCGCTTACATGGCGCAGTTCCAGATGTCGCCGGCGGCGTTCGAGGCGGCCAAGGCCGGATTCCAGCTCCAGTACATGCAGTTCCTGAACGGCGTGCACGCCGCACTCTACGACAAGTTCCTGCTCGACCGCGCGGTGTGCCTCACGGCAAAGAAAGAGATGAAGAAGGCCTCTGCCAAGCTGCCCGATTTCGACGTAATGAACTGCAAGCGCATCTATTCGTTCACGATTCCCAAGTTCCTCGGCCACACGGTGCGCTGCAACGTGAGTGAAACCAAGATCGATGCAGGGTTCATCAAGGCCGGCTACAGCGAGGACCTCGCCAAAGGACGGTGGCTGAATGCCTCCGCGGAGATCGACGCCAAGGGCGTCGGGGTTTCCGGTCACGGCGAGTTCGACGACAAGGGCCTTGCGAGCGGCGGCGTGCGGGCATCGGCTGGGGGCGGCGTGGCCGCCCCGGTCGGACCGCTCGAGATTGGCGTGGCCATGGGTGCCAGCGCGGGCGCCGAATTCGACCGCAACGGCTTTCGACGCGGCGGCGTCGACGCTGCGGTCGGCGTAGCGGCAAAGACGGTGGTCGGCCCGACAACCGCCACCGCCGATGTCGCGGTGAGCGGCGGCTTCGAGTTCGACGCCAACGGCATTACCGACGCGCGCACGGACATCGCGGCGCACGGGTCGGTGGTCGTCAAGGGCAGCGCCGAAGTCCTGGGCGGCAAGGTCGAGCACACCACGTCGGTGGAGGGCAGGTGGAGCTACAACGCGGGCTACACCGGCTCGAGCAGCATCGGCGTGAAGCCGAGCGGGTTCTTCTGATCACGAGTGAACGAACGGTTTTTTCAGGGAGCGACAATATGACGAAAGCATTGTGTTACCGCGCAGGTGTAGTGGTCGCAGGCATTGCGTTGGCGGCCGGGAGCGCCTGGGCGCAAAAGCCCGCCGGCGAGTCCTGGGATTTCTCCGGCACCATGAAGATGGACGGCATGAGCATGCCGATTCCGCCGCACAAGTCCTGCGTCAAGCCCGACGAGGCGGTCGCCCCGCCGGTGGAGAAGAACTGCAAGACGACCGACATGAAGGTGAGCGGCAACACCACGAGCTTCAAGGTGGTGTGCGGGCCGCCCGAGCCGATGACCGGCACCGCAAAGGTGACCCGCACGGGAGACAAGATCGAAGGGACCTACACGATGAAGTCCTCCGACGGCGAAATGACCATGACCTTCGCCGGCAAGAAGACGGGCAACTGCACCCCGGGCAAGGACGGCGTCAAGCTCGGCAAGTAGGAATGCGCGCCCGGCGGCGCCGAACCGGTCCCCCGGCGACGCGGTAGCGGGGCTCTTGAAGCACCGGGCGGCGCTATGCATCATCCTGCCTATGAAAGGCTCCGAGCCCGATTACCGCGCGCGGGCGCTCAAGATCCTGCCCTGGATCTGCACGCGCTGCGCGCGCGAGTTCCCCGCTTCGCGCCTGCGCGAGCTCACCGTGCACCACCGGGACGGCAACCACGACCACAATCCGCCCGACGGCTCGAACTGGGAGCTGCTGTGCGTGTACTGCCACGAGAACGAGCACGCGCGCGTCGAGGATGCACGTGCGGGCGGCGGCAAGGACAAGCCCAAGGCGCCCGCGACGCACAA
>JBFKUL010000326.1:0-3314 GCA_041635755.1 Burkholderiales bacterium
GTTCAAGCAGACCGATGCTTCCATCGCCTCCGAATACGGCGGCACCGGCCTGGGTCTTTCGATCAGCAAGAAGTTCGTCGAGATGCACGGTGGGCGCATCTGGGTGGAAAGTGAGCTCGGCAAGGGCTCGTCGTTCTTCATGGAACTGCCGCTTCGCGCCGGCAGGGGAGTCGAGGCATGAGCGCCCGGACCATCCTCTACGTCGAGGACAACGAAATGAACCGCAAGATCGTGCGCGACCTGCTGAAGCGCACCACGTATCAGCTCATCGAGGCGCACGACGGCGAGGCGGGCGTGGCCATGGCGCTTGAAAAGCGCCCGGACCTGATCCTCATGGACATCCAGCTGCCGAAGATCTCCGGGCTCGACGCCACGCGAATGTTGCGCGCGGAGGCTGCGACCGCGGCCACGCCGATCATCGCCATCACCTCGTTCGCGCTGAGCGGTGACGAGCAGAAGGCCAAGGAGGCCGGCGCGACCGCGTATCTCGCCAAGCCCTACAGTCCCTTCGATCTCCTCAATCTGGTGCGGAAGATTCTGCCCGAGGCCTAGCCCGAAGGGCGTCCTCGGGCGGGTTCGAAAGCTTGCGACGGGCATCTTTCTGGCGCGAACCCTATTCGAGCGCAACTGCAACGACAACGGGCACACACTGCGGGGCTTTATTCGATCACCTGGTGGGCGCGCAGCAGCAACTCCGTGGAGAGCGTGATGCCGAGGGCCTTTGCCGTGGTGCGGTTGATGACCAGCTCGAATTCGTTTGGCCGCTCGATGGGAACCTGCGCTACGTTTTCGCCGCGGAGGATCTTGTCGACCTGGTGCGCCGCCCTTCGGAACGTCGCGGTGAGCCTCGGCGCGTAGGACATGAGACCCCCAGCGTCAACATGCTCTCGGAGGAAAAACATCGTCGGCAGCCGGTATTGCAACGCGAGCTCAGCGATTCGCTTGCGCGCCTGAAAGGATACGGAGTCGGCGAGTACGAGAAGCGCGTCCGCCGATTTCTCGCGTGCGGCACTGAAGGCGCGCTCCAGATCATCCTGGCTGGCGGCATCGACGCGCTGGAGTTTCACACTCAGGGATTTCCGCGCCTGCTCGAGTTTCGCCATCTTGGCGATGTGCGTACTGTTCTCCGGGTTTGCGAGGACGGCCACCGAGGCGGCGCGCGGCGTCGCGCTGATGAGGAGTTCAAGATGCTTGCCCACCATGCTGTAGTCCGCGATCAGGGTAACCCCGGTCACGTTCCCGCCGGGCCGCGCCAGGCTCTCGACCAGCCCGGATTCGACCGGGTCTCCGGCGACGCCGAACACGATGGGAGTAGTCGAGGTCAGCTTCTTGAGGATCCGGATATTCGGTGTGCCCCCGGTCACCAGGATGTCGAGATCGCGCTGCACCAGATTCGCCGCTGCCCGTTCGATCTCGTGCGGGTTGCCGCTGTTCGCGGCGCGGGTGAGAACATAATTCTTGCCTTCGATCCAGCCCAGGCCGTGGAACTCATCCAGGAAGGCCTCGCGAAGAAACTCGGAGCGGGGAAAGGGGCTGAGCCAGCCGATCCGATAGACTTTCCCTGCCTGGCGTTCGCCGAGCGCGAGCGGCGCGGCAAACAGGGCAGCGGCCGCGAGCACGAATGTCCTGCGTGCAATTCGGCTCATGGCAGTCTCCTTGCAAAGGAACCTGCAGCCAAGTCTACGCCATCGTCCAAAGCGAGGAGTTAGACTGATCGTCGCCGAGGTCAAGCTTCGCCGCGTGAAGAGCCGGGGCAACGAAGCGTGATGGAGCCGCGGTGCTTTCTCCCAAACCGAAAGATCGAGCCGACATGCAGACATCTCGGAGCACATCGTGACGGTGCGGCCGGTGGGCCTGCGGCGCAGCTGGCTATTCGTGCCGGGCGCCGACGCGAAGGCGCACGCCGCGGCGGCGCGCTCGGGGGCCGATGTCATTGTGCAGGAGCTCGAGGACTTCACGCCGCCGGCGTTGCGGCCCGAGGCGCGGCGGCGCGCGCCCGAGCTCTACGCGTCGTGGCGCTCGGCGGGCGCAGTGGTCGCGGTGCGCGTCAACCCGCTCGAGGACTGCGGGCGCGAGGACCTCGCCGCGGTGCTGCCGGCGCGGCCCGACGTGGTGCTGATGTCCAAGGTCGAGTCTCCCGAGCAGGTGCGTGCGCTCGACGAGGCTTGCCGCGGCGCCTTCGAACTGGTGCCCAACATCGAGTCGGCCGCCGGTTTGCGGCGCGCCTTCGACATCGCCAAGGCGAGCGCGCGCGTGAGCGCGCTGCTGGTGGCGAGCGAGGACATGGTGGCCAATCTCGGGTCCGAGCGCAGCCGCGATGGCGCCGAGCTTGGCTACGTGCGTGCGCGCTTCCTGGTCGAGTGCCGTGCGGCGGGCGTCGAGGCCATCGACTGTCCCTATACCTTCAGCGACGTCAAGGGCGCACTGGCCGACACTCAGGCCGCGGCGCGCCTGGGCTATCGGGCCAAGAGCCTGGTGCTGCCGGCCCATGCCGCGGCGATCAACCGTACGCTTACGCCGACGACCGCGGCGGTGCGGCGGGCGCGGCGCATCGTCTCGGCCTTCGAGAAGGCGCGCGCCGCCGGGCGCGAGCGTGCCCGGGTCGGCGGGGCGCTCATCGAGGTGCCGATCTACGCGGCGGCCAAGCGCCTGATCGAGCGCGGGCAGGCCTTCGCCGCGCTTGAGGCGAAGCGTTTGTCAACATAGGTCCAGGGACGCGCGCCGAGTGCGGGTTGCCTTGGCGCGGCGCGCCCACTAAACTGGCTACAAGCTGGCCAGCATCGCCGGCTGCCATTCATCCCAAAGGAGGGGGTCATGAAGAGAAGTGCCGTTTGGGCGGGCGCGTTGGCGCTCGCGATGTCGGGCCTGGGGACCGCGCATGCGCAGTCCACGTTCGACAATGTCAAATCGAAGGGCTTCGTGCAGTGCGGCGTCAATACCGGCCTCGCGGGATTCTCGCAGCCCGACAGCAAGGGCGAGTGGAAGGGCCTCGACGTCGACATGTGCCGTGCCGTGGCCGCGGCGATGTTCGGCGACGCGAAGAAAGTGCGCTATACGCCGTTGACGGCGCAGCAGCGGTTCACCGCGCTGCAGTCGGGCGAAGTGGACATGCTGGCGCGCAACACGACGTGGACCATCACGCGCGACACGAGCCTCGGCCTGAATTTCGCGGGCGTCAACTTCTACGATGGCCAGGGATTCATGGTGCCGAAGAAGCTGAACGTCAAGAGCGCGAAGCAGTTGAACGGCGCCACGGTCTGCGTGCAGCCGGGCACCACGACCGAGCTGAACCTCGCCGACTACTTCCGCGCCAA
>JBFKUL010000327.1:0-3306 GCA_041635755.1 Burkholderiales bacterium
AACAACGCCAGCGCGAGACCCGAAACCCGATGCACCAGAAAGGCCCAATACGCGGGGTGATTACGCGACCGGAAATCGAAGCGAGCACTCACAAGTAGACCCCCAGGATCGCGCGAAGCCCAAGCAGGGCGAGCAGGGCGGCAAAGCCAAGCAGGGCCGCGTCGCGCGACGGCCCGCGCCAGCCGAGCCACTCGGCCAAGGCGCTGCGCAGGCCGATCGGCACGTGCACTGCGCACGCCAGCACGAACACGCCGTAGAACGCGAGCCAACCGGCATTGCCGCGGGTGCGCGCGAGGATCTCTGCGGCACTCAACCCGCCCTGAACCGCAAGCGAGATCGTCACGAGATGGACCAGCACGCATAGCGCCAGCACGGCGGCGCTCGCGCGCTGCGCCATCCACAGCCAGGTCTCAGCGCGCGCGCGCTCACTCATGATCAAAGCTCGTTGCGTAGCGCGGCCTTTGCCACCGCGCGCTTCAACCCGGCGATGCCGGCGGTCGGCGAAAGCTGCTTCGGGCAGCGCTCGGTGCAGGCCAGGTGCGTGTGGCAAGCATGGCATCCCGCGTCCCCCGCCACGGCGCGCAGTCGCTCGGCGCGCGCCGTGTCGCGCTCGTCCTGGACCAGCGTCCAGGCCCGATTGAGCGCCGCGGGACCGAGGTAATCCGGATTCCAACGCACTACGTCGCACGAGGCGTAGCACACGCCGCAGCCGATGCACTCGATGCCCGCGTCCGCCTGCCGGCGCGCCGCGGATTTCGGTGCAACGCGCGCGAAGTCGTCGTTGCGCGTCTGCGCGCCTTGAAACTGACCCTTGGCGCGCGCCCACTTGTCGAAGAACTCGCGCATATCGGCCACGAGGTCGCGCACCACCGGCAGATTCCTGAGCGGCGCGATCTCGAGTCGATTGTCCGCGGCCACCTTGTCGACGTGCGTGCGGCACGTCCAGCGCGCCACGCCGTTCACCGTCATCGCGCAGGAGCCGCACATGCCGACCCGGCAGGCGAAGCGATACGCGAGCGTGGGATCGAGCGCGCGTTGGATATGGGTCACCACGTCGAGCACCGTCTGGCTCGTGCGGCGCGGCACGTCGAACAATTGAAACTCGCCGCCTTGCGCGGTGCCCCGCCAGACGCTGACTTCGAGCATCTTCATGCGTGCGCGGCCGGCGCCGCCAGGCGCTCGATCGCCACATTCACGCAGGCGGGAAGCTGCGAGGCCGCGGCGCGCTCAAGCGCTGACGCAAGCTCCGTGCGGCGCTCGACGTGCTCGCCGTGCCCACCAAGCGCCGCTGCTACGCGGTCGTAGCGCGTCGGTAGCAGCCCGCAGCTGTGCGCGCGCTCGCGCCCGTAGGTCCGCAGCTGAATCTGATGCTCGGCGTTCCAGCAGCTGTCGTTGCCCACCACGGCGACGAACGGCAGCTTGGCGCGCACTGCAGTATCGAACTCGGCCATGTGAAAACCGAAGGTGCCGTCGCCGAGCATCGCGAACACGCTCGCCTGCGGCCGCGCGAGCTTGGCCGCGATGGCGAAGGGCAGCGCGGCGCCGATCGCCCCGGCCGGGCCGTTGATGATTCGCGTGGGCGCGCTGACGCAAGCCTGCGCCCATTGGCCGAACTCTCCGCCGTCGGCCACCAGCACGGCCTCGTTCGCCTGGTCGATCTGCAGCTGCACGGCGCGACCCAGCTCGGCCGGATGCACCGCGCCATTGCCGGAAATCGTCTGCCATTCCTCGGGACGCCAGCGCACCGCCGCGCCGACTTCGTCGCGCCAGCCCGAGCGCGTCGGGTGCGCGAGGCGCGCGAGCTGCGCTGCGGCGTCGAACGGATCGGCCAGCGCGGCGAGCGCAAGTCGCGCAGGATCGCCGATCGCGTAGCCCGCCTGCCTCAGCGCCTCGGGATCGGGGTCGAGCAGCACGAAGCGGCAACTTTCCTGGATCGCCGGGGACTGTCCGTAGCGCAGCGTGAAGTCGGGCCGCTTGCCGAGCAGCACGATGAAATCGGCCTGCGCCAGCACCCTGGGCAAAGCGCCGAGGCTGGGGTCGTTCACCCCGCGCGGGCTTTCCATCACCAGCACCGGCGTGCCGCTCGCCTCTTCGAGCGCGCGCAGCGCCGCGCGCCCGCGCTCGCTCGACATCAACGGACCGGCAAGAATCAGTGGACGGCGCGCGCGCGCGAGCTCGGCGAGCACCGCCTGCGCGGCCGCTTCGCCAAGCGGAATCGGCCTTACGGCAAACGCCTTGACTTCGGGCACGGCGTGCTCACCCTCCTCGATCCTTGCGTCGAGCACGTCCTGCGGCAGGCCGAGGTAAACCGGACCCGGCCGCCCGAACTTGGCCTGGCGCCAGGCCCGCGCGAAATCGTCGCCCAGCGTGCGCGCGCCCTGAGCTGTAAAGGCGGCTTTCACTACGGGGGCGGCCATTTCGGCCTGACGCATCTCCTGGAAGGCGCCCTTGTGCCGCTCGCGGAGCGGCGCCTCGCCTGAGAGCAGCACCATCGGCGATTCCGAGGCAAGCGCGGTATAGAGCGCGCTTACCCCGTTCGCGTGTCCCGGGCCGCCGGTCAGCAGCGCAACGCCCGGCTCGCCGGTGAGCCGGCCCCAGGCATCGGCCATGTGGACCGCGGCCGCCTCGTGGCGCACGTGCACGATGCCGAGTCCCGCATCGAGCGCGGCGTCGAATACCGGCATGATGTGATTGCCCGACAGCGAGAAAAGCTGGCGCACGCCGGCGCGCGCGAGCGCGCCGGCCAGCACGTCCGCTCCGCGCAGCGCGGCCATGCGTGCGCTACGCGGACTCGTACAGGCGGGTCAGCACAAACTCGCGATGGCCAAGCGCCTCGGCCGCGGTCAAGCGGCCATTGGCGGTGCGGAACATGCAATCGAGCAGCTTGTCGCCCGCCTGGTCCGGCGTGAGCTCCTTCCTCAGCATGCCCGAAACATCGACGTCGATGTGCTCGCCCATGGTGCGCACGGTGCGCGGATTCGCGCACAGCTTGATCACCGGCACGATCGGATTGCCGATGACGTTGCCCTGGCCGGTCGGGAACAGGTGCACCGCATAGCCGGAGGCCGCGCACAGCGTCACCATCTCGGCCGCCGCGGAGGACGAGTCCATGAACCAAAGGCCGGGCCCGGTCGGCGCCTCGGCCTTGTCGAGCACGCCGTCGACCATGCACTTGCGGCCGATCTTCTGGATGTTGCCAAGCGCCTTTTCCTCGATCGTCGTGAGCCCTCCGGCGATGTTGCCCTTGGTCGGCTGCGAGTCGGAAAGGTCGTTCGTCTTGTGGCGGTTAATCACTTCCTGGTAGCG
>JBFKUL010000328.1:0-3299 GCA_041635755.1 Burkholderiales bacterium
ATGCACCGCCGCGGGGCGCGGCGGCAATACGGCCCCGGCAAATCGTTCTGTAGCACAGACGAGCGCTGGAATTCAACGATGCGGGCATTGTGGGCATCGTCGCGCAGCCCTTGCTGCACTGCGACGCGCGGCCCGCGGTCGACTAGCCGCGGATGACCTCGTCACCGCCGGCGTAGAGCTTCTCCACCAGCGCAGCGCGCTTCTCCAGCACCGCGCGCTGGTTCATGTAGCCCTTGTCGGTGATCTCGTTGGCGTCGATCGAGGGCGGTTCGGTCATGACGAGCGCGCGCACCGGTTGCATCGAGCTGCCGCCAGGCTCGGCGGCGAGCGCTTTGAGCGTCGCGGCGATCTTGGCGCGCACCTGCTCGGGCGACATGCCCTTGGCCGCCGCTGGATTGAGGAACACGAGTGCGCCGACCTCGTCGCGGTCGTGGCCGGTGATCACCGCGTCCTGGATGAGCGGGTTGCCGGCGGCGATGAGCTTCACGCGCACCGCGCCTACGTGCACCCAGGTGCCGGTGGAGAGCTTGAAGTCCTCGGCGACGCGCCCGTCGAACACGATGCCCTTCGTCGGGTCATTTGCGTCGGCGAGCTTCACCGCGTCGCCGATTCGGTAGAAGCCTTCCTCGTCGAACGCCGCCTTGGTCAGGTCTTCACTCTTGTAGTAGCCGGGCGTGACGTGCGGCCCGCGCACGCGCACCTCGAGCTTGCCCGCCGTAGGCACGAGCTTGAGCTCGCAGCCCGCCACCGGCAGGCCGATCACGCCGGCGCGGTCGATGTGGAAGTGCACCTGCGTTGCGAGCGGCGAAGTTTCGGTCGAACCCCACGCCGAGAGCATGGCGAGCCGGCCGCCTTTTTCCTCGATGGCGAGCTTCTCGATACGCTCCCAGAGGTTCTGCGGCAGCGCCGCCGCGGCGTAGAACAGCACGTCGAGTCTGCGGAAGAAGTTCTCGCGCAGCGCGGCGTCCGACTCCAGGAACGGCAGCAGCAGGTCGTAGCCGCGCGGCACGTTGAAGTACATCGTCGGCGAGATCTCCTTCAGGTTCTTGGCCGAGATCTCGATCAGGCCGGGCGCAGGTTTGCCGCCGTCGACGTACAGCGTGCCGCCGTTACGGAGCACCATGTTGAAGTTGTGGTTGCCGCCGAAGGTGTGGTTCCACGGCAGCCAGTCGACGACCACCGGCGCTCGCGCCTCGACGAAAGGCCAGCCCTGCGCCAGCATCTGCTGATTGGCGCACAGCATCTTGTGCGTGTTGATGACGCCCTTGGGGACGCCGGTGGAACCCGAGGTAAACAGGATCTTCGCGATGGTATCCGGACCGACCTTCGCAAAAGCCTGCTCGACGCGTCCGCCCGGGTGCGTGGAAAGCAGCTCGTGGATCGGCGTCGGCGTCGCCTCGAGCGCGGCAAGCGCGGGACCGAACTTCTCCGGGTCGGACACGTAGATCAGGCCCGGCTGCACCAGCGAGAAGATGTGCCTGAGCTTGGCGAAGTCCTTCGACATGAGCGAGTACGCGGGAGAGATCGGCGACACCGGGATGCCGACGTGCATCGCGCCAAGCGCGAGCAGCGCGTGGTCGACCGAGTTGTCTGAAAGGATCGCGACCGGCTTGTGCGCGTTCAGCCCGCGATCGAGCAGCGCCTGGCCGATGCGCAGCACTGCCTCGAAGGCCTCGCCGTAGCTCAGCTTGCGCCAGGCTTCGCCCGCGCGCTCGGCAAGGAACACGCGCTCAGGCGCATTCTGGCCCCAATGTACCAGCCACTCGCCGACGCAGCGCGCGAACGGCCGCAGCTTCTGCGGCGAGCGCAGCAGCAGCGCGCCGTCGGCGCGCGGCTCGCTCGCGACCTCGGCCGGGGCAAAATGCAGATCGGAGTGCAAGCGGGCGCTCATCGGGACTCCAGCGATGGATTTGCGCTATTTTAGCGGCGTGCGCCTCGCAGCGCGCATCACAGGAAAACGCCTAGCGCGAGGATTCCACGCGCGGGCCGAGGACGATCGATCGCATGGGCCAGGAGATCAGCACCACCCGCTTCAGGAAAGAGGACTTCGAGCGCTTCGGGCGGCGCTGCGAGCGCGAGCTCGCGTTGCTTTGCAGCTTGCTCGAGCAGGGCGCGCTGTCGACGCGCGCGGCGGTCGCGGGGGTCGAGCTCGAGGGATGGCTGATCGATCGTGCCGGGCAGCCGCGCGCGATCAACGACGCGTTCCTCGAGCGTATGGCGAACCCGAACGTGGTGCACGAGCTTGCGCGCTTCAACGTCGAACTAAACGTCGAGCCGCAGCCGATCGCCGGCGCCGGCCTGCGCCGGCTCGAGGGTGAGCTCGAGCGGACCTGGCGCGCCGGCATCGCCACCGCGGCGCAGCTGGATGCGACGCTGCTTGCGATCGGCATTCTGCCCACCTTGCGCGATGCGATGCTCTGCCCGGCGAACATGTCGACCTCGAAGCGCTACAAGGCGCTCAACGACCAGGTCCTGCATCAGCGCGAGGGTCGGCCGATCCGGCTGGAGATCGTCGGCCGCGAGCACCAGAGCACCGAGCATCGCGACGTCATGCTCGAAGCCGCCGCGACTTCGTTCCAGGTGCACCTGCAGGTGCCGGCGGCGCGCGCGGCGCGCTACTACAACGCGGCCACCATCCTGTCGGCCGCGACGGTCGCGGTCGCGGCCAATTCGCCGCTGCTGTTCGGGCGCTTGCTGTGGGAAGAAACGCGCATCCCGCTGTTCGAGCAGTCGATGGGCATAGACGGGCCGGCCAGGCGGGTGACCTTCGGCGCGGGCTATGCGCGCGAATCGCTCGAGGAGCTGTTCGTCGAGAACCGCGACCACTATCCGGCGCTTCTGCCGATCGATCTCGAGCAGCCGGAGGCGGCACTGGCGCATCTGCGGCTGCACAACGGCACCATTTGGCGCTGGAACCGGCCGCTCATCGGCTTCGACGGCGATGGGCGAACGCATCTGAGGATCGAGCACCGGCCGATGCCGGCGGGCCCGACGATCGTCGACATGGCCGCGAACATGGCCTTCTTCTACGGGCTCGTAGAGTCGCTCGCGCGCGCGGACGAGGCGCCCGAGCAGGCGCTGCCGTTCTCGGCGGCCAAGCAGAATTTCTACGAGGCGGCGCGCCTCGGGCTTGCGACGAGCGTCGACTGGATCGACGGCCAGCGCTGGTCGCTCGAGCGGCTGCTGCGTGGCGAGCTGATTCCGCGTGCGCGGGCCGGACTCGAAGCGCTGGCCGTGGACGCGGCCGAGATCGACCGCTACCTCGGCATCGTCGAGGCGCGCGTGGCGAGCGGGCAGAC
>JBFKUL010000329.1:0-3295 GCA_041635755.1 Burkholderiales bacterium
ATCGGGCTACTACGTGCGGCGCGCGCTCGCGCCCGTGGATGAGCCGCAGACCTCCCGACCGCCGCAGCGCGCGCTGACGGTCGAGGTCAACGCCCTCGCCGAGGCGGTGCTGTCGGTGGCCAACGACCCGAAGGTCGTGTCGTTTGGCTCGGCCTGCCCGAGCGGCGAGTTGTTTCCGCTCGAGCGCGTGCGGCGCGTGCTGTCTTCGCGGGCGCGACGCGAGCGCGACGCCCTGGGGCGCTACGGCCTGCCCCCGGGGGCCGAGCCGCTGCGACGCGTGATCGCGCGTCGCGCGCTCGAATGGGGATGCCGCATCGATCACCGCAACATCGTCACCACCAGCGGCTGCATGGAGGCGATTAATCTGTGCCTGCGCGCGGTGACGAAGCCCGGCGACCTGGTGGCGCTCGAATCGCCGACCTACTTCGGCTTCCTGCAGATTCTCGAGATGCTCGGACTGCGCGCGCTCGAGATCCCGACGCACCCGCGCAGCGGAATCTCGCTCGAGGCGCTGGAGCTCGCACTCGCCGAACATGCGGTCAAGGCCGTCCTGGTCATGCCGAATATCTCGAATCCGATCGGCGCCACCATGTCCGACGCGGCGAAGAAGCGCCTCGTCGAGATGCTCGCGGCAAAGAACGTGCCGATGATCGAGGACGCCATCTACACGGATCTGCACTTCGGCGGCGCCTCGCCGCGCGCCGCGAAGGCTTTCGATCGTGACGGCAACGTGATGCTGGTGAGCTCGTTCTCCAAGACGCTTGCGCCCGGCCTCAAGGTCGGTTGGGTCGAGCCGGGACGCTGGCGCGACCGCATCCGCACGCTCAAGTTCGTCACCAGCGGCGGGCAGACCGAGATCGTCGAGCTGACCACGGCCGAGCTGCTCGAATCCGGCGGGCTGGAGCGTTCGCTGCGCCAGTTGCGGCGCAAGTTCGAGGCCCAGGTCGATGCGGCGCGAGGCGTGATTGCAGAGAGCTTCCCGCGCGGCACGAAGGTGTCGCGCCCGAGCGGCGGCTACATTCTGTGGGTCGAGCTGCCACCGGAGAGAAAGGGTGGCTGCGACGCGGTAGCCCTGTTCGAGCGACTGCTCGGGCGAGGCATCACGATCGCGCCTGGGCCGATGTTCTCGGCCACCCAGCGCTACCGCAACTGCATGCGCATCAGCGTCGGCCACCCCTGGAACGAGCGCTTCGAGAAAGCGCTGGCTGAAGTGGGACGCACCGCGCGACAGCTCGCCGGCTGAGTCCCCGGGCGACGGGATTTCGGCGCGCCGCCGTTATACTGCGGCGGGATCACACTGCGGCAAGGCATGACACCGCTGGTCGACATCGGCGCCAATCTAACGCATGCATCGTTTCGCGAGGACCGCGATGCCGTGCTGGTACGCGCGCGCGACGCCGGTGTCGGCATGATCGTGGTCACGGGCACGACGCTCGAGGAAAGCCGGCACGCGGTGCGGCTTGCCGAGGCGCACCCCGCGATGCTCTGGGCAACCGCGGGCGTGCACCCGCACCATGCGCGCGAGTGCGACGCCGCCACTCTCGCCACGCTACGCACGCTCGCCGTCCATCCGCGCGTGGTGGCGCTCGGGGAATGCGGGCTCGACTTCAACCGCAACTACTCGCCGCATCCAGACCAGGAGAAGTGGTTCGTCGCGCAGCTCGAGCTCGCCTGCGAGCTCGGCAAGCCGCTGTTCCTGCATTCGCGCGACGCGCACCCGTGTTTTGCCGAGATCCTGCACGCGCGTCGCGACCGGCTGCCGCCCGCGGTCGCCCATTGCTTCACCGGCGAGGCGGACGAGCTGCGGGCATACGTGAAGCTCGGCCTTTACGTCGGCATCACCGGCTGGATCTGCGATGAGCGCCGCGGCCGGCACCTGATCGAGCTGGTGCGCGAGATACCGCGCGATCGGCTGCTGGTCGAGACCGATTCGCCCTATCTGACGCCGCGAGATCTGCATCCGCAACCCAAGGCGCGCCGCAACGAGCCGGCATTTCTGCCGCACATCGTGCGCACCATTGCGCGTGCACTTGGGCGGCCGCCCGAGGACGTTGCCGCGGAGACGGCACTCAATGCGCGCCGCCTTTTCGGCCTGCCGCAGGCCGAGCGCGAGACGCGCGCCGCATGAACCTCGTCGAGCTGCTCGCGCGCAGCGCGCGCCGGCTGCCCGAGGCGCCTGCGCTCGCGCGCGGCGCGCAGGTGATCGCCACCTATACCGAGCTTGCGCAGCGTGCCGCCAGGCTCTCGGCAGGCATGCGGCACAGGCTCGGACTCGCGCCCGGCGAGCGGATCGCACTGGCCATGAAGAACCATCCGCGCTTCTATGAGGTCCTTTTCGCGTGCTGGCACGCCGGGCTCGTCGCGGTGCCAATGAACGCGAAGCTGCATCCGCGCGAGCTCGCGTACATCCTGGAGAACTCGGAGACGAGGGTGTGCTTCGCCACGCCCGATCTGGCCATGGCGCTGCCCTCGGCGGTGACCGTAGTGCCCTGCGACTCGGCCGACTACGACGCACTGCTTGCCGAGGCACCCGCGCAAGCCGCCGACGTGCGCCCGGACGACACCGCGTGGCTGTTCTATACGAGCGGCACGACCGGCGTGCCCAAGGGTGCGATGCTGACGCACCGCAACCTGCTTTTCATGACGCAAGCCTACTTCGCCGACATCGACAAGCTCGAGCCCGGCAACGCGATTCTGCATGCCGCGCCGCTCTCGCACGGCTCGGGGCTGTACGGGCTGCCGCACTTCGCGGCCGCCGGCGTCAACGTGATTCCGGAAAGCGGCCAGTTCGAGCCCGACGAGATCTTTACGCTGCTCGAGACCTGGCGCAACGTTTCGTTCTTCGCCGCGCCGACCATGATCGTGCGCCTGCTGGCCAGCCCGGCGGCGCGGCGACCGGCGAACCTGAAAACCATCAGCTACGGCGGCGCGCCGATGTATGTTGCCGATAGCCTGCGCGCGATCGAGCTGTTCGGCCCGCGCCTGTACCAGCTCTTCGGGCAGGGCGAGTCCCCGATGACGATCACCGGCTTGCCGCAATCGGCGCACGCGCAGCGCGAGCACCCCTGCTATCAAGATCGGCTCGCCTCATGCGGCTTCGCGCGTACCGGGGTCGAAGTCCGCGTCGTGGACGACGAGAGTCGCGAAATGCCGTCTGGCGAAGTGGGCGAGGTCGTGACGCGCAGCGATTGCGTTATGGCAGGCTACTGGCGCAATCCGGAAGCAAGCGCGCAGACGCTGCGTGGCGGCTGGCTGCACACTGGCGACATGGGAAGCCTGGACAACGACGGCTTCC
>JBFKUL010000330.1:0-3274 GCA_041635755.1 Burkholderiales bacterium
CCAGCTCGCGAGGCTGACGCCCGCCGAGCAGCGGGTCTGGATCTCCGGAATCGTGGCCTCCGCGCGCGTGCAGATGACGCGCCGCGGTCGCATGATGGTGGTGATTCTCGATGATGGGACCGCGCAGCTCGAGATCACGGTGTTCAACGAGCTCTTCGAGCGCCACCGCGACAAACTGAAAGAAGACGCGCTGTTGGTCGTTCAAGGCAAAGTGCAGCGCGACGATTTCTCCGGCGGCTTCCGCGTCACGGCCGATGAGCTGCTTGATCTCGAGGGTCTGCGCGCGCGCTATGCCGCCGGTCTGCGTATCGCGATGAATGGACAAGCGGATGCGACGCGGCTGAAGGAAATGCTCGAGCCCTTCCGCGCCACAGGGACGGGGACCTGCCCGGTCATGGTGCACTACCGGAACGGTGCCGCTTCATGCGACGTCGCGCTCGGGAACACCTGGCGCGTTCGGCCCGAAGGCCGCCTGATCGCGCAGCTAGGCGCGTGGCTTGCGCCGGAAAACGTCCGGGTGGTGTTCGCCAACGGCTCCTGAATCGGCGCGCTATGTGCTCCAGCGAGGCGGACACGGACCGTTGCGCAACAGCGCGCAATGGTGTCGGTACCACTCGTTCTGCAGCCGCTCGAACGGATCGTAGCGCCGCTTCTCGACGAGAAATTCGCCCAGTCGGGGGAAGCACGTATCGAGCTGGGCGCGTGTCGCGCTGCGCGTGGAGGCGATTGGGAACGCGCCGCCGTGCGCGATGGCGGCGCCGATCATCGCGCGTTGCACCTGCGTAGCGCGTACCAATCCACCGAGCGACGAAGGCGCCGACAGCTGCACGCGCAGCGCTGCGTAATCTTTTGACGCCCAACGCAGCACCGATTCGTTCTCCGGCAGAATGGGGCGCACCTCGACGCCGACCATGGGAAGTCGCCACTCCTCGGCGCGCACACGCAGCTCGGCGAGCAACGCCTCGACACGTTCAGGCGGAACCAGCAACTGCACGTCGATGCCCCGGCCCGGCGCTGGCGGCCCGAGCTCAAGGCGCAATGGGCGCACCGCGCCCGCCACACAAGCTTTGAGCGAAGCCAGGCGTATCGTCACGCTATACAACGCGCCAAAAAGTCCCTGGCCGCCTACGGCGAGCGCGAAAAGCCGCGGATTGATGCTGCGGCTTGTGCGGCACAGTTCACCGTCAGGCATCACCAGCGTGAGGGACTCGAGGTGCGACACGAAGGGTCGGCCGTCGGGCCCCGCCGCGTTGATCGCCACAGTTCTTGCAACGGTCTCGCCCAGCGTCGAATCCTCTGCCAGCGCGCCGTATACGGCATCGCCGTGGCCGAGATAGACGGCGAGCGATTGCCAGCGCATCGCGGACTGGACTTCAATGAGCCCGCGGGCCGTGTCGAGGCGCAGCACGGAATCGAGACCGGAGGTGTCCAGCTCCACGGGAGCCTCGGGCGGCGCGCGCAGCGCGCGCCGCAGGTCGTCGGCAGATCGCGCCCGGGTCGGCCGTGGTGCGCGGGGCAGTGCAATCGAGGCGTCAGCAATGGGCAGCGCGGCGTGCATGGCAACCTCCGTTACGGGCGTTGGGGTGCATGAACTGTTTGCCGAAGCCGGTTGCAATGCAATACACGCGTTGAAAGTATCGTAATCTGATACCTTATGGCCCGTGCCCAGCCGCGGCCGCTTCGTCGAGACACTGAAGAAATGCGTCCGTGCGCGCGGGCTGACGTACGCCGATCTGGGACGCGCGCTCAAGCTCTCCGAGCCGAGCATCAAGCGCCTCTTTTCGCGCGGCAGCTTTACGCTGCATCGGATCGAGGAAATCCTCGCGCTGCTCGAGCTCGACCTCTACGACGTCGCGCGAATGAGCCGGGGCGAGGGCTCCGGTCCGGTGGAGCTCTCGCTGGAGCAGGAAACGGCGCTCGCGAAGGATGAGCGGCTGCTGTCGGTGTTCTGGCTGGTGCTCAACGACTGGCGTTTTGCCGATGTGGTTGAAACATTCTCGATTTCCAGGGCCGAGCTCACGCTTGCCATCGCGCGTCTGGCGCGGCTCCGGTTGGTCGATTGGGGCCCGCGGGAGCGGTTGCGAATGCGCGTACCCAAGGACTTCCAGTGGCGCCCGGGTGGACCGGTCAAGAAAGCCTACGGGCTGCGCGTAACCCAGGAGTTCCTGCGAGCGCGGTTTGACGAGACGCTCGAGCTGCTGCGATTTGAAACGCGGCTGCTTTCGCCCGCGTCGGCCTCGGTCATCAGGCGCAAGCTCGAGCGGTTGGCGACGGAATGCAACGAGCTGGCCGAAGTCGATTCCACGATGGAGGCGCGCAAGCGCATCGGTTTTGCCGTGCTGCTTGCCTGCCGGCCGTGGGAGTTCTCGGTGGTCAACGCGCTCAAGCGGCGTCGAAGCGCATGAGCGTTACTCGGTCGGCAGCCAATCGAAACCGTCATAGCGCCGATCAAGCTCTCCGGTCGCGGGCTCGGAGCGGACTGCTTCGACGCCTGCCGCCGGCGGGCCGCGTTGCGACCACGCGACGAGCGCTTGTACCGTTTCGCTCGGGCCCTGGAGCAGGGCTTCCACGCTGCCGTCGCGGCGGTTTCGCACCCAGCCGCTGGCCCCGACGCGCAGCGCTTCCCGGCGCAACGCGTCTCGGAATCCCACCCCCTGAACTCGGCCGGTAATATGCAGGCGAAGTGTCAGCATTGACAAAGAGTGTCACAAGGCGCGGCCGCGAATGAAGCGGTAGGGCGCCGTGGTAAGCTTTTGCGCAAAGGATACTAGGCCTTGCTTGGGGTGGGGATAGGGCTCTTGAAGGGGGGATGTTCATGCGCGCTGGCTTGCTGATAGTGGCGGGACTGCTGCTCGTTGCGTTCGTCGTGGTGGCCGTAGTGTTGCCGCGGATGGCGGGGGCTGATGCGAGAGCGGCGGCGGAGGCACTGATCGCCGGCGCCGATTCGGCGAAGCAGCAGGTGACCGCGGCGGCCGAGAAGAGTGGCAACGTCGCGGGTTCGGGTAACGGCGTAAAGCTCCCCTCAAAGAGCGATCCCGGCCACGGCGAACTCAAGTGGATCGTCGAACAGAACGGTGCCATCCGGGGCTGGAACGAGAAGAACGCGATCGAGATCTCGATGACGCCGGCGATGCAGGGCGGCAAGGTCAGTTGGGCCTGCCGCGGCTTTCCGCACGACGCGATGCCGGCGACCTGCGGCGGACGCTGACGACGAGATTCGGTAGCGCTGAAGACAGGGGCGGCTCGAGCCGCCCTTTTTCTTGTGGTGAAGCCA
>JBFKUL010000331.1:0-3273 GCA_041635755.1 Burkholderiales bacterium
GAAAAATGGCGAATTTTACCGGCTATGCCTCGCGCGCGCGATGAGCAACGCGCCCGCGAGGAGCAGCACGCACAGCGCGAGCACCGGCCAGTCGCCGAAACGCACGTAAGGCGTCGCGCCCGAGTAGCCCTGCGCCGTGACTTCGAGCCGGCCTTCGACGAACTGCGGCAGACGCGCACGCACGTGCCCGTCTGCGCCGATCGCCGCGGTGATGCCGGTATTGGTGGCCGTGAGCATCATGCGCCCGGTTTCCAGCGCTCGCATGCGGGCGATCTGAAGATGCTGCGCCGGGGCGAGGGAGTCCCCGAACCAGGCGACGTTCGACACGTTTACCAGCATCGTCGCCGCGGGCAGCGCGCGTGCGATCTCGGCGCCGAAGGCGTCTTCGTAGCAGATGTCCACGGCAATGCGCTGCCCTGCCACGGCAAGCGGCGCCTGGTCCGGCGTGCCGCGCGAGAAATTCGAGAGCGGGATCGACAGCACGCGCACGATCCAGCCGAAGCCCGGCGGCACGAATTCGCCGAACGGGACCAGATGCACTTTGTGATAAGCCTGTTGCGGCGACGTGCCAAGGCTCACGACACTGTTGTAATAGGCGCCCGGCGCGGTGCGAAAGGGCACCCCGAGCAGCAGGTCACCGTCGTTCGCGCGCGCCGCGTCCGCAAGGCGTGCCAGGAACGCCGGGTCGATGAGGTCGTAGAACCTGGGCACCGCCGTTTCCGGCAGAACGATCAGGCGGGCGCGGCTCTGCTCGGCAAGGCGTGCGTAGGTCTCGAGTATCCGGGCGTAGCGCTCCGGGTCGAACTTGAGCTGCTGCGGAACGTTGCCCTGCAGCAGCGCGACGCTGACCGGCTCGCCAAGCGGCGCGGTGTGACGCAGCGTGCCGAGCGCTGCGCCGCCTGCGAGCAGCGCCACAAGCACAACGGACGCGGCGACGCGCGCATGGCCGAGCACGAGGCACCATAGCAAGGCTGCGCCCAGCGCGATTGCCAGCGACGCGCCGTAGACGCCGCCGATCGGCGCGTAGCCGGCAAGGGGCCCGTCGAGGGCGGTGTAGCCCGTTGCGAGCCACGGAAAGCCGGTAAGAATGACGCCGCGCAGCCACTCGGCAAGCGTCCACAGCGCCGGAACGACGAGCGCTGCGCGCAACGCGACCGGCGCGCGCAAGCGCGCCTGCAGCGCGCCGACCAGCGCGGGCAGCAGCGCAAGCCCGGCACAAAAACCGAGTGTCGCGATGCCCGCGAGCAACGGCGGCATGTCCCCGAAGCGCGAAAGGCTGATGTAGATCCAAGACACTCCCGCGCCGAACAAGCCGAGTCCGAACCAGAAGCCGCAAGCGAACGCCGCGCGCCAACCGGCGGCGTTGATGAACAGGTGGATCAGCAGCGCCAGGCTGAGCGGTGCAAGGGGCGTGAAATCGAAGGGCGAAAAGGAGAGGACGCTGATTGCGCCCGCGGCGAACGCGGTCGCCGCGCGCGCGGCCGGGTGGCTTATGGACAAACGGGTCGCAGGGGCAAGGCGACGCTCACCCCCGAAGCGTTCGAGGGGGACGCGGGGGTCAAGTGCTTCTCACCCCCGCGACTCTCGGGGGGTGCGGGGGTCAAGTGCTTCTCACCCCCGCGACTCATTTGGGCTTCTCCACGATCAGCGTGTAGACGCGCCGGCTATCGGCGCGCAACACCTGGATGCGGAAGCCTTCGATGGTGAGCACCTCGCCGCGCTTGGGCAGCCGGCCCAGGTGCGCGATCACCATCCCGCCCACCGTATCGAACTCCTGGTCGGAGAAACGCGTGCCAAACGCCGAGTTGAAATCGGCGATCTGCGTGAGCGCCTTGATGCGGAAGCGCCCGCTGGATTCGGCGAGGATATTGTCGCTCGCCTCGTCGAAGTCGTATTCGTCCTCGATCTCCCCGACGATCTGCTCAAGCACGTCCTCGATCGTCACCAGCCCGGCGACGCCGCCGTACTCGTCGACCACGATGGCCATGTGATTGCGGCTGGCGCGGAACTCGCGCAGCAGCACGTTCAGGCGTTTCGACTCGGGCACGAACACCGCGGGGCGCAGCATCTCGCGGACGTTGAACCCCTCCTCGCCGGCATAATGGCGCAGCAGATCCTTGGCGAGCAGGATGCCGATCACGTCGTCGCGGTTCTGGTCGATCACCGGGAAGCGCGAGTGCGCCGTAGCGATCACCTGCGGAATGAAGTCCTCGATCGCATGATGAATGTCGATGACATCCATCTGCGATCGCGGGATCATGATGTCGCGCACCGGGGTCTCGGAAACCGTCAGCGCGCCCTCGATGATGGTCAGGGCGTCGCCGTCGAGCAGGTTACGCTGGTGCGCCGAACGCAGCAGCGACACCAGCTGCGCGCGGTCCTCGGGCTCGCGCATGAGCAGCGCCGAAAGACGCTCGAGCAGACTCGGTCGGGCGGGGTCGTTCATCGAGGCACGGCGATCAGCCGACCCGATTCTACCGCGAGGGCCCTGCGATGAGCAGATAGGGGTCGGCAAAGCCGAGCCGGCGCAGGATGCGCACTTCGGTGCGCTCCATGCGGGCGGCGTCCGCACGGCGGACATGATCGAAGTCCTGCAGATGCAGCATGCCGTGCACCACGAGGTGTGCGTAATGGGCCGCGAGCGTCTTGCCCTGCGCGCGCGCTTCTCGCGCAAGCACCGGATGGCACAGCACGATGTCGCCGTGGCGCGCGCCGCGCGGCGCATCGTAGCTGAAAGTGAGCACGTTGGTGGCCGTGCCTCGGCCGCGGAATTGCCGGTTCAGGCGCCGGCCCTCGGCGGCGCCGACGATGCGCAGCGTAACGGCGCACGTACCGCGCGCCGCCGCGCGCGCCCATGCGCGCAATCGGGCCGCATTCGGAACACCGCGCGCGCCGTACGCGAACTGCACCGCGACCTTGCAGCTACTTCGTCGAGGGGTCGTCGCCTTGCGCGTCTTTCTCGTAGGCATCGATGATGCGCGCGACCAGCGGATGGCGCACGACGTCCATGGCGCCGAACTCGGTAAACGCGATGCCCCGCACCTCCGAGAGCACGCGGCGCGCCGCGATAAGGCCGCTTTTCTGGCCGCGCGCGAGGTCGATTTGCGTGATGTCGCCGGTGACCACCGCCTTGGCGCCGAAGCCGATGCGCGTGAGGAACATCTTCATTTGCTCGGGCGTGGTGTTCTGCGCCTCGTCGAGGATGATGAAGGCGTGGTTGAGGGTGCGCCCGCGCATGTAGGCGAGCGGCGCGAGCTCGATGGTGCCGCGCTC
>JBFKUL010000332.1:0-3259 GCA_041635755.1 Burkholderiales bacterium
GCGTGAGGTCGGCAAAGGTCTTGACGCCGGCTTCCTTGCGCACCAGGACCGTGAACGGCTCCGGATGGATCGAGAACACCGCGCGCAGCTCGGTGAACGGACCCTGGTCTTTGAATGTGCTGGTGCCCTTCGCCGAGTGGTACTGCCAATCGGACTGCGCGACGCCCATATCGAGCTCGCCGGCGCGGATGGTGTTGATGTTGTACACCGAGCCGCCCGTGCTCTCGACCGAGCAGCGGATGCCGTGGCTCTTGCGGTCCTTGTTCACCAGGCGGCAGATCGCGCCGCCCGCGGCGTAGTACACGCCGGTGACACCGCCCGTGCCGATGGTGATGAACTTCTGCTGCGCCAGCGCCGGGCCGGGCGCGGCAATCATGCCCGCGAAGGCGAGGGCGCCGAAGGCGCTCAATAACTTGGATACTTTACGCATAGGCTTTGCTCCTCTCATCTGTGATTGAACACTTCTGCTGCGGGCTTTCGGCCCGCCAAACGCGAAACGCTCGGTGCGTTGCTTCGATTCGCTCGAAGTTGCGTTTGCTCCGTAAGGGGACGCGTTGCTAGAACTCGACCCCGAGTTCGCTGATGAGCGCCTCGCGGCGCCTGAGTTGCTGCACCGTTCGCGCGCCGAGCCGCTCGGCGACCGTGGTGAGCAGGATTTCCGCGACCACGAACAGGGCCGCGGTGCTGTTGCCGTAGTAGCTGCCGCCAGTGTCGCAGACAAACGCATGTCGGGCGACGGCCGCGAGCGGTGAGGCATGCGAATCCGTAAGCGCAATGACTTCCATGCCCTGGCTCACCGCGGTGCGCGCGGTCTCAACGGTGCCGCGCGTGTTCGGCGAGCAGCCAATGACAATCACCACGTCGTTCTCGTCGAGCTGTGCCAAGCCATGCGCCATGCCGTGCTCCGAGCTGCCCAGCAGGCCGACGTCGCTGCGCAGCATGCCCAGGCCGTAGGACAGGAAGTAGGCGACTGCGTGCATCTGGCGCGCGCCGTAGGCGCGTACCCGGCGCGCCTTCATCAAGCGTTGCGCGGCGGCGTCGAGGGCTTCCGCATCCAGCCCTCGCAACGTGCCGAGAATGTTTGCCGTTTCGTCCTCCGCGATGCGTTCTGCGAGGGACAGCGAAGGCACTTCCTTGTCCCCGACCCGCAACAAGCGGCGCGCTTGCTCGCTGTAGAAATGCTGCTTGTCGGCGACGTGGTGGCGAAACACATCCTGGAACTCGTTGAAGCCGCTGTAGCCCAGCTTTTTCGACAGGCGCGTAAGCGTGGAGGCGTTGACGCCCGCCGCTTCCGCCACCTCCGATATGGAGCAGATCGCCGTTTGTCCGGGCGAATCGACGATGCTCGCGAGCGCCCGGCCGGCGCGGGCACCGAGCTTGACCTCTACCTTGTGCGATTGAATGTCGGCGACCAGGCTGCGCAACTGCTCAAGGGTCTTGGGCGGCATCGCCTGCCTGGGGTTTTCACGAACCATCGAACCCCCTCCACTGAGCAACTAGGATACCGAAAACACGCCCAGAACGCAAAAATTTTTGCGCGCTTTGGCGAGTTGCAATTTTTTTTGCCAGATTGCGGTTGCAGTCCCGCCTTCAGCAGGGACCTCGTCAAGATCCCCGATGGGGTCATAAGAATATGAATATGAATGATTTTATTGTCTGATAGGATGGGGCTGGCAGCGTGCCAAGCGGCGCTCGGGCGCTGCGAAGAAGCGGAGCATCGAGTGCCACAAGCAAGGGGAAGGCGTTTTGCCATCGTTTGGCGTCGCTGAGTCCGCGGCGCGGCGAGGGAGCGCCATGCGCGAGCGCGGGTTCACACTTGTCGAGCTGATCACGGTGATCGCGATCCTCGCGGTTCTCGCCGCGCTGGCGTTGCCGCGCATGATCGAATTGAGCGGCGCTGCGCACGATTCGTCGGTGACGGGCACCTCCGGCGCGCTTGCGAGCGCCGTGCAGATGGCAAACCTGGCGTGCATCCTGAGCGGCTGGCAGGGGCAGGACGACCTGGCGAATTTCGGCGAGGGCAACGTCGATTTCAACACCGACTGCTATCCCACCGACACCAGCAACCGCAACCTCATTCAGGGCCGCAACCGACGCTGTCAGCGCATCTGGAACGGACTTCTGGAACCCGCACCCTCGGTTCAGGTCGGCGCAGGCGGCGGTGCCGACTATCGCGCCATCGGGGCGGGCGAAACGTGCGTCTTTCGCTATCAGCGGGACAACACGGTAGTGCGGGAGATCCTTTACGACGCGACCACAGGCCAGGTGCAGACTCAGGGCTTCTAAGCGGGGCGCGGCCCGCGTGCCTCAGTCGAGCGGCAGGCCGACGTAGTTTTCGGCCAGCGCGGTCGATGCAGCGCGCGAGCCGGTGACGTAATCGAGCTCGGCAAGCTGCACCCGGTACTGAAACAGATCCGGGTCCGGGAACCGGTGCAGCATCGAGGTCATCCACCAGGAGAAGCGTTGCGCCTTCCAGATCCGGCGCAACGCGGTCTCGGAGTAGCGCTCGAGCGCGTCGCGGCGCCGGGAGCGGAAGAATTCGCCGAGCGCCCGCGAGAGATAGAGAACGTCCGCAACCGCGAGATTCAGGCCTTTGGCGCCCGTGGGCGGAACGACATGCGCGGCGTCGCCGGCGAGGAACAGCCGGCCGTGCTGCATCGGTTCGACCACGAAGCTGCGCATGCCGATGATGGTCTTGTGGAAGATCTCGCCTTCCCTGGGCGCCCAGCCGTCGCGCGTCGCCAGCCGCTTGCGGAACTCCTGCCAGGTGCGCTCATCGGACCAGTTCTCGATCGTGTCGCTCGGGTCGACCTGCAGGTACATGCGCTGGATCTCCGGGGAGCGGGTCGAGACCAGCGCGAAGCCGCGCTCGTGCAGCGCATAGATCAGCTCATCGGAGGAGGGTGCGGCCTTGCACAGGATGCCGTACCAGCCGAACGGGTAGATCTTCTCGTACACGGTAAGCACGCCGCCGGGGATCGCCCGGCGGCATACCCCCTGGGTGCCGTCGCAGCCCGCGATGACGTCGCACTCGAGCTCATGCACGTTGCCTGAGCGGTCGCGAAAGCGGATCCTCGGCATCTCGGTCGCGAGGTCGTACACGCTCACGTCGCGCACTTCGAAGCGCACGTCGCCGCCGCTGTCGAGCCGGGCCTTGACCAGGTCCTTGATCACCTCGTGCTGCGCGTACACCGTCACCTTCTTGCCGCCGGTCAGCTCGGGGAAGTCGAGGCGGTGGTCGCGCCCGTCGAAGCGCAGC
>JBFKUL010000333.1:0-3211 GCA_041635755.1 Burkholderiales bacterium
GTCCGGTCTCGGGCTTCATGCGAGCTCGGCCGAGCCGTGCGAAAAGACGACCAGGTTGCGCTGGCCGATGACGCGCGCGCGAAAGCGCGCGGTATTGCCGTTGCGCCAGGCTTCGAGGCGCACCGTCTCGCCCGGAAACACGGGCGCCGAGAATCGCCCCGACATCGATTTCAAACGCGTCGGGTCGTAGTCGCAATACAGATTCAGCAGCGCGTGACCAACGACGCCGAAGGTCGCCAGGCCGTGCAGGATCGGGCGCTGGAATCCGGCAGCCTGCGCCACCTGCGGATCGGCATGCAACGGATTGAAGTCGCCCGACCAGCGGTAAAGCAGCGCCGCCTGCGGCGAGGTCGGCAGATCGACCGAGATCTGCACTGGCGTGGTCGGCTCGAGCGGCTTCGGCGCCGGTGCCGGATCGCCGCCCTTGGGTCCGTTGCCCGGCTGCTCGCTGAAGCCGCCGTCGCCGCGGCAGAAGCTCACCGACTCGGTGGTCGCGAGGAGCTCGTCTCCGGGTCGGGTGAAAATCTTGCGCTCGGAGTAGATGAGCGCGCCTTTGTCTTTGCCCTTGTCGACGATCGCCGTGATGCGCGTGCGACCGGTTACCGCGCCGCTCGCCGGGATCGGTCGGTGCAGCACGATCGACTGCTCGCCATGCAGCACCTTGACCCAGTCGATGCCCACGGCCGGATCCCGCGTCCAGAGTCCGGGGTAGGCGAGCACCACTGCCATGGTGGGCAGCGCGCGCAGCTTTTGCTCATAGACGAAACGTAGCTGGCGCTCGTCGCTCGGGTCGAGCCCGAGGCCCACGCCGAGCGCGTAAAGGATGGTTTCCTTCTCGCCGTAGCGCTGCTCGACGTCCGGAAACTTCCAGTGCTTGAGCTTCTGGTAATCGATCACCGCCGCCCCTGTTCGTTCTGAAAGTCGGGCCCTGCAGCGTGCCTATAACGGATCCCAGCTGAACACATCCTGCGAGCGATCCAGCGGGCAGAACTGCGCGCGCATCGCCGGAATCGCGTGCTCGGCGATCGCCTGCGGCGTCCAGCCCCCGGCACGGTGCACCGAGCGCAGCGGCCGGTTCTGGCTCATGAGGAACAGCTCGTTCGCCCGCACCGCGAAGATCTGTCCGGTCACGTCCTTTGCCGCATCGCTTGCCAGGTACACCGCCAGCGGCGCGATCTTGGCGGTATCCATGCTCTTCAGCTTCTCGACGCGCGCTTTCTGCTCCGGCGTCTCGGTCGGAATCGAGCCGATCATGCGGCTCCAGGCGAACGGCGCGATGCAGTTCGAGCGCACGTGATACTTGGCCATATCGAGGGCAATCGATTTCGACAGCCCGACGATGCCGAGCTTGGCGGCGGCGTAGTTCGCCTGGCCGAAGTTGCCGATGAGGCCCGAGGTCGAAGTCATGTGGACATAGCACCCTGAGTTCTGGCTCTTGAAATGGGGCGCGGCGGCGCGCGCGACGTAGAACGAGCCGTTCAGGTGTACATCGATCACCGCGCGCCATTCCTCGACCGACATGTTGAAGAAAAACCGGTCGCGCAGGATGCCGGCGTTGTTCACCACGCAGTCGATGCGCCCGAAGGCATCGAGCGCCGTCTTGACGATCCGGTTCGCCGCCTCCCACTCGGCGACGCTGTCCGCGTTGGCGACCGCCGCGCCGCCCGCAGCCTTGATCGCGTCGACGACCTTCTGCGCCGGCCCGGCGTCCTTGCCTTCGCCGTGCACGCTGGCGCCGATGTCATTCACCACCACCTTCGCGCCGGCCGCCGCCATGGCGAGCGCGAAGTCGCGCCCGATGCCCCCGCCGGCCCCGGTAACGACGATGACCTTGCCGGCCAGCATCGCTCAGTCCTTGTAGGACGGATCGCGCCGCTCGAGCATGCGCAGCATCGCGGGCCACTCGAGCTCGGTGATGTTGCGCCGCTGGCCGGGCTTGTAGCGCTCGTTGGTGATCTTCACCGTCCCGGGATCGGGCCGGTTGAGTTCGGTGTTGCAGGCCATCGCGAGCAGCTGCGCCTGGCAAGCCTTCTCCAGCCAGTGCATGACGACGAAGGCTTCGCAGACCGTGGTGCCGACCGTAAGCAGGCCGTGATTGCGGAGGATCATTGCCGAGCTCGTCCCGAGGTCGCGCACCAGGCGCTGCTGCTCGTCGAGATCGACTGCCGGGCCCTCGTAGTCGTGATACCCGACTTCGCCGAAGAACATCGCATTCTGGGTGAGCGGCTGCAGGCCGCACTTGAGCACCGACACCGCCATGCCCGCCGGCGAGTGGGTGTGGATCACGCAGGCGACGTCGTGGCGCGCGCGGTGCACCGCGCTGTGGATCACGAAGCCGGCGCGGTTGATGCCATAGCCGGTGCCCGAGTCGAGCACCACGTTACCGTCGAAGTCGATCTTGACCAGACTCGAGGCGGTGACTTCCTCGTACGCGTAGCCGTAGGCGTTGATCAGCACGTGGCCTTCCTCGCCCGGCACGCGCGCCGTGGCATGGTTGTAGACGAGGTCGTTCATACCGTGCAGCGCGATCAGCCGATAGCAGGCTGCGAGATCGACACGTGCCTGCCATTCCTCGGCGCTGACGCGGTTGCGAAGCGATGGAATCTTGACGTTGGAGAGATCGCTCATAGCGTTTCCTTGGTTCCGAACAGTGCCGTAATCTGGCTCGAGAGCACGCCGCCACTGCCATGCGTCAGCGCCACCTTGGGATTCTTGACTTGGCGCGCCCCAGCCTCACCCCGCAATTGTCTCACCGCTTCGATCACCAGGAAGATGCCGTACATGCCCGGATGCACGCACGACAGGCCGCCGCCGTTCGTATTCACCGGCAGCGCGCCGCCCGGGGCGATGCGGCCTGCGGAAACGAAAGCGCCGCCTTCGCCTTTCCTGCAAAAGCCCAGGTCCTCGAGAAACAGGATGGTATTGATGGTGAAGGCGTCGTAGAGCTCGAGTACGTCGACGTCCTGGGGCAGCAAGCCCGCCATTTCGAAGGCGCGCGGGCCGGATTCGCTCGCTGCGGTGACGGTAAGGTCGGGCATCGACGAGATCTGCCGGTGCCAGTGCGCGGCTGCGGCGCCCAGCAGGTACGCAGGAGGCTTGGGGAAATCGGCAGCCCGCTCGGCGCGCACCAGAACGTAGGCACCGCCGCCGTCGGTCACCAGGCAACAGTCGCGCACCGTAAGCGGGTCGGAGACCATGCGCGAGCGCAGCA
>JBFKUL010000334.1:0-3184 GCA_041635755.1 Burkholderiales bacterium
ACGGTCGCCTTTACTGCGTACGACAGGCGCGTCGCATCGCCCTCCGGCGCGAGACTCACGTTGGCGTTGCCCTTGCCGAAGCCGGCGACGCCGCCCTGGCCGTCGAACGCGATCGCGTAGGAGTCCGGCGGTTTCTGATCGGAGATCGAAAGCTTGCCCTTGAACTTGGCGCTCACCGGGCCGACGCGCGCGACCATCAGAACCTGGTACTCGTTGTCCTTGAGCTTGTCGATCGACTCGCAGCCGGGCACGCACGCCTTCAGGACCGCCGGATCGTTCAGCGCGTCCCATACCTGGGTCTGCGATGCAGGCACCAGTTGCTCGCCTTTCATTTCCATGCGCGGGTCTCCTGTTTGCGGGTCATCGGCTGGCTCAGGCTGTGCGCCAGCTCGACCAGGCTCTTCAGATTATGCACCGGCAGGAACTGGTCCACGTGCGGCAGCATCGCGCGCACGCCGGCCGGGCGCGCCTCGAACTTCTCGTAGCGCAGCAGCGGGTTGAGCCACACCAGGTAGCGGCACGACTTCGACAGGCGCTCCATCTCCTCGGAGAGCCCCTCGCCCGCCTCGCGATCGAGGCCGTCCGAGACCAGCAGCACGCACGCGTTCTGGCCGAGCACGCGCCGCGCCCAGCGCCAGTTGAACTCGCGCAGGCAGCCACCAATGCGCGTGCCGCCCGACCAGTCCTTGATTGCGTGGGCCACCTTGGCCATGGCTACATCGACATCGCGATGGCGCAGCTGGCGCGTGATGTTGGTGAGCCGCGTGCCGAACACGAACACGCTGACGCGGTCGCGGTCGTTGGTGATCGTGTGCAGGAAATGCAGGAACATGCGCGCGTAGGGATTCATCGAGCCCGAGATGTCGCACAGCACGACGAGCGGCGGATGCAGCTCGCGCGGCTGCGAGCGCACCAGCGGGATCACGTTGCCGCCCTTGCGCAGGCTTTCGCGCAGCGTCGCGCGCAGATCCACGCGCCGGCCGCGCGCGCTCGGCGCGTAGCGCCGGGTACGGATCATCGGCAGCGGCAGGCGCAGCTGCGCGATCATCTTCTTCGCCTCGGCGAGTTCGGCCGCGGACATGGTGTCGAAGTCCATGCGCTGCAGCACCTCGTGGGTCGAGAAGGTGAGGCGCGCGTCGATCTCGATGCGCTCCTCGCGCGCCTCCTGCTGCTCGCGGCGCTGGCTGAACAGCGCGTCGGTCAGCCGCTGGCTCTGCTGGTCCTCGGGCTTGGGCGCGCGGCCCTGCACCTGCGGCAGCAGCGCCTGCATCATGCGCTCGGTGAGCTTGGGGTCGCGCCAGAAGATGCGGAACGCCTGATCGAAGATCGGGCGCTGCTCCTCGCGCGAGAGCAGCACCGCGGTCATGGTCCAGTACCAGTCGTCTCGCCGCAGCACCGGCTGGTTCGCGCCGGCCAGCTCGAGCGCGCGCACACAGTCGAGCACGCGCCCCGGCCCGATGCGCAGGCCCGCGGCGCGCAGCAGCCGCGCGAAGTACATGACGTTTTCGGCGAGCTTGCCCCTCGAGCCGCCGGCGCTGATCTCGCCGAACATGACCTAGGCCTCGGCGCGCGCGGTGGCGAGGGGGCATTCGCGCGCGAGCTTTTCCACCGCGCCCGAGGCGATCACGCGGTGCGCCTTGACGAACGCCTCGTGATTCTCTTCGATGTCCTTCAGGCGGTAAACGTAGTTCACCATCAGGCTGGCGCCGCGCTCGAGGCCGGCCGCGGAAAGGTCGGCGAGCGCGTTGACGCGCTCGAGCGCCGCGCCGTTGCCCAGATGGAACCGCGCCACGGCATCGAGCGGATCCTCGCCGCGCTTCGCGCGCAGCAGGTAGTACGCGCCGAGCGCGGTGAGGCGCTCGCCGAGCGCCGCGGCGCCGCTCGTTTGGTGCCAGCCGGGCGTATCAAGCAGCGCGAGTTCCGGGGAGAGCTTGTCGCGCACGCCCTTCAGCCAGCGCGCGAAGCCCGGGACCGGCGAGAGCGTGGCGAAGGTCTTGAGCTTCGGGTGACGGCGCTGCAGATCTTCGGCCACCTGTTTGATGAGGAAATTGCCGAAGGACACGCCGCGCAGGCCAACCTGGCAATTGGTGATTGAGTAGAACATCGCGTGCGTTGCGCGATCCGGATCGTCGATCGGTGCCGCAAGATCAAGCAGCGGCGCGACGTGCGTCGCGAGCTCGCGCGTGAGCGCGACCTCGATGAAGATCAGGGGCTCGTCGGGCAGCGCCGGGTGGAAGAAGGCGAAGCAGCGCCGGTCCGACTGCAGCCTGCGGCGCAGGTCGTCCCAGCCCTTGATCTCGTGCACCGCTTCGTACTCGATCAGCTTCTCGAGCACGTTTGCGGGGGTGCGCCAGTCGATGCGCTCGAGGCGCAGGAAGCCGCGGTTGAACCAGCTGCGGAACAGGTGCAACAGGTCGGCGTCGATCACCGCCCACGCGGGATGCGCCTCGAGACGCGCCAGCAGCTCGCGGCGCATCGCCACGAGCGTCGCAGTGCCCTCGGACGCGGTATTCAGGCGCCGGAACAGCTCCTGGCGCAGCGGCTCGACTACGCTTTGCAACTGCGCCAGCGCGGCGGCGTCGGGCTCGTTGCGGTAGACCTCGGCGGCGCGCATCACCGCATCGGGTGCGGGCGAGTAATCGCTCACCAGCGCGTCGAAGAACGCCGCGCGGCCCGCCTCGTCGAGCCGGCGCCAGGCCGCGAGCGTCTCGCGCGCCAGCGTCGCGCCCGAGGCTTCGCCGCGTTCGGAAAGCAGCTTGCGGCTCAGTGCGAGCGCATCGCCTGCGGCGCCGTTGGCCCGGTCGCGATTGCCGAACAGCCGGCGCAGGAACGCGGGAGCTTCCATCGTTTACGCTCAGGCGGTGGCGGCCGTGTTCTTTGCCTCGCCGACCAGGCGCTCGGCTTCCTCGCCGGCGACGCGCTCGATGTCGTCCTGGTACTTGAGCAGCACGCCGAGCGTGTTGTTGACCGTCTCCGGGTCGAGCGTGACGCGATCGAGCGCCACCAGGCAGTTGGCCCAGTCGATCGTCTCGGCGACCCCGGGCAGCTTGAACAGGTCCATCGAGCGCAGCCGCTGTACGAACGCCACCACTTCCTTCGACAGGCCCGCCGCGGCGCGCGGCGCCTTGCGGCGCAGGATCTCGAGCTCGCGCTGCGCGTCGGGGTAATCGACCCAGTGATAGAA
>JBFKUL010000335.1:0-3175 GCA_041635755.1 Burkholderiales bacterium
GGTCGTTTGTCGATGAAGAGCAGCTTCACGTAGCGGTAGTACGTCCCTTCCGCCGTTGAAACCGCGAGCATGAACCCTTCCTTGCCGTCGAGAAAGCCGAGCCGCAGAACGTACGTGCGGATGAAAGCCCAGGCGCTTCTTACGATAGCAGCGAGCAGACTGCCGCGCTTGCCGCGCCGGTGCATGTCGTTCGCCGACAGCGTCGAATAAAGATTGATCTTGGACAGCAATTCCTCGAGATCGACGAAGGTCTCGTGATTCAGGGGCACGCTGAGCGTTCCGGTGCTGCCCGTGACGATCAGTCGCTCATGCACCAGATCCGGGCTGAACTCCGCGGCCCCGCGCCGGAAAAAACGCGTGACGTAGTCCGGCCACCAGCCCGAATGCCGCATCTCCTTTCCGCAAAAACTCGACAGCCTCGGCATGCGGAACGCCGAGTGACCTGCGGGGGTGCTCGACGCTTTCTGCAGCGCTTTCGCCAGCTCCGGCGAAACCCATTCATCGGCATCCAGGGAAAGCACCCAGTCGCCGCTTGCATATCCGAGCGCACGATTCTTCTGCGGGCCAAAGCCAGGCCAATCGGTCTGATGAACGTTCCGCGTATGCTTCCTGCAGATTGCCACCGTGTCGTCCGTGCTGCCCGAGTCGAGCACCACGATCTCATCGGCCCACGCGACCGACGCCAGGCACCGGTCGATCGATTTCTCCTCGTTCCTGGCAATGACGACGACCGAAATCCTCATGCGCCCGCCTTCCCGTTCTTGTCCAGCTCATCCTGCCCACGACACGGCACCCGTTCCGCAGAGCCCTATGCCTGCCGAAAGCTTCAGCAGGAGCACGTTCAGAACGCCATCCAGGCCGTAGCTTATTACAAGGGCGCGCCTGGGGTAGCGTGGCTGGCGCGCAAGCCTCGCTCGTGGTGCCTGTCGAAAAACGGGACGACGCGCGGCCGGCGCGGCGCGCCCAGTCGCTGGCCTTGTCCGTTCGCACGAACGCGCCAGACGCCTTCGGCGCCTCTCATCGCGGCGCGCCGCGCGACCGTTCAATCCGATACTCGGCGCGCTACCGCGGCTGGTACGCGTGCGCCCACCCCCAGACCGGACGCCCGATCGACTGCAATCGCTGATCGAGTACACGATCGCCGAGGCCGCCCAACCGCGCCCGGGAGGCCGCAGCGTGCTCGTGCGACTGAGTGAACTGATGTTCGTCGAAGTGGTGCGTCGGTACGTCGCGGAGCAGCCGCTCGAGAGGACCGGCTGGCTCGCCGGCCTGCGCGAACCGGTGGTCGGGCGCGCGTTGATCCTGCTGCACCGCCGGCCGGCCGAGCCCTGGACGCTCGAAGCGCTGGCGAACGAAGTTGGCGTGTCGCGCTCCCGGCTAGCCGAGTCCTTTATGCGCATTGTCGGCCAGCCGCCGATCCTGTACTTGACGCATTGGCGCATGCAGCTGGCCGCGCGCATGCTCGCGGATAGTTCGGCGAAGGTGGCGGCCGTCGCCCGGGAGGTGGGTTACGAGTCGGAGGCAGCGTTCAGTCGTGCCTTCAAGCGCTTCGTCGGTGTTTCGCCGGCGCAGTGGCGGCGGGACGCGGTGGCTACATTTCGCTCAGCCCAGCGCGCTCGAGCGCGGGTCGCAGACTGAGGTCCGCCGCGGCGTCTACTTTTCGAGCAACGCTTTCAGCGCCTCTAGGTCGCGCCGCACCCACTGCGCGTCCTCGCCGAACTTTTCTTCACTCGTGCCCGGCTGCCGGAAGACGGTGAGCAGCACCTCGGCGCCTTCGCCGTTCGGAAACACGCGCATCGGCACGTAGGCCTCCGCGCGCCCCTTGAGGCTCACGTAATGATCCAGGACGCCGAAGCGATTGCGCTCGACGAATCGCACCTTTGCGTCCTTCGCGATGCCGGAGGCCCAGGCGGAGAGATTCTTCGGTTCCGCGACGAAATCGTAGACCTGCGACGCCGGGCGCTCGATCGTCATGCGCACCGTGAAGCCGGGTTTGGTTTTGCTGTTGCCGAACATGCCGCAGAGGCTAACAGAATTCCTGCTGCGGCTTCGTCATGGCACGATCTTCTCGGCACGCAGCTGCTTGAGCAGCCGCACGAACATCTCCTCGCTGTCGACCACGTCGTGAAAGCCGTGCTGGCGCGATTTGGTGACATTCGTCATGACGTCCCAGTCGCAGGCGAACACGTAATCGCCGAACGGCCAGGCGGCGATCTCCGCGAACTTGTAGGGCTTGAGACCGTGCTTTTTCACCATCGCGTCCCACAGTGGCGCCTTGTCGGCCATGTGCGAAGTGAGCGAGATTGTCTGCGGCTCGGCCCAGGGCATCTCGAAGGCCTCGGCGATCCTCGGCCAGAGATTGGCCCAGCGGAAGTAATCGCCGTTGGTGATGTTGTAGGCCTGGTTGGCGCAGCGCGCCTCGGTCGCCGCCCAGAGCGCTGCGTTCGCCATGTGCGCCGACTCAGTCACCTGGTAGATCGCGCGGTAGGCACCCGGCTTGCCCGGAAAGCGCAGCGGCAACCCGAGCGCCTTGCAGATCGCGGCGTACACGGCGATCACGGTGACGATGCTCATCGCCGTGCCCGGCGAGAAGCCGCACAGGGTTTGCGGGCGCAACTCGGTGAAGCTCCATTTCTTGCCCTTCTGGTGCGCCGCGAGCCAGTCGACCTGGTCGAAGTAGTAGTTCGGACCGAGGTGGCGCGGATCGGTTTCCTTCGCCGGCGTGCGGAACGGCCCGAGGTGCGAGCCGTAGTACTTGGTGCCCGTGACGAGCACGACGCGCTCGAGCTTCGAGGAAGCGCGCTCGATCGCGCTGACCGAGTTCACCAGCAGATCGAGGTTGACTTTGATGTTCTTCGCGTAGTCGGCCGCCGCGCCGGCGCCCGCCGGCGCCTGGAAGGCGACGAAGAACACGTGGGTCGCCTCGCGCAGCGAAGCGAGCTTGGCATCGGCATCGGCCTTGTCGAGCAGGTCCACCGAAACGTATTTCACGCGCCCGCGGTCCTCGCCCTTGCGTCGCGACAGGCCGACCACGTTCCAGTCGGGCAGCGTGCCGAGCTTGTCCACGAAATAGCGTCCCATGACGCCGAGCGCGCCCACCACCACTGCAGTCTTGTTTGCGGCCATGTTATGCGTGCTCCCCTTCGTTGGCTTCGAGCGATTCAATGATCGGACA
>JBFKUL010000336.1:0-3170 GCA_041635755.1 Burkholderiales bacterium
ACCGGGCGCTGGGACGCGTTTGGCCCTCAATTGCTCAAGATCAAGGACCGCCACGAACGCGATTTCCTATTCGGTCCGACGCACGAGGAAGTGATCACGGATATCGTGCGGCGCGACATCAGAAGCTACCGACAGCTGCCGGTGCATTTCTACCAGCTGCACACCAAGTTCCGCGACGAGATCCGCCCCCGCTT
Source organism: Burkholderiales bacterium (assembly GCA_041635755.1). Lineage (GTDB taxonomy): Bacteria > Pseudomonadota > Gammaproteobacteria > Burkholderiales > SG8-39 > JBFKUL01. Next base: position 195 of record JBFKUL010000336.1, read on the forward strand.
CGGGGTCATGCGCGCGCGCGAGTTCCTGATGAAAGACGGCTACTCGTTTCATGTCGACCATGCCGACCTGCAGCGCGAGTACCGGAACATGTACGACACCTACACCCGCATCTTCAAGCGCCTGGGCTTGCGTTTTCGGGCCGTCGCGGCCGATCCGGGCGCCATTGGCGGTACGGGCTCTCACGAGTTTCACGTGCTCGCCGAATCGGGCGAGGACGCCATCGCCTACTGCCCGGATTCAGGGTACGCAGCGAACCTTGAACTCGCCGAGGCGCTCGCGCCGACCGCACCGCGGGGGAGCCCCGGGGCGCCCATGCAGAAAGTTCCAACCCCCGGCAAGGCGCGCTGCGAGGACGTCGCGGAGCTGCTGAAGCTGCCGCTCGAACGGACCGTCAAGGCGATCGCGCTGATGCGCGATGAGACCCTCAATCTTCTGCTGCTGCGCGGCGACCATTCGCTTAACGAGCTCAAGGCGAGCAAGGTGCCGGAGGTGGCACCGTTTCGCTTTGCCACCGAGGCGGAAATAGAGCGCGTTTTCGGTACGAAGCCCGGTTACATCGGTCCGGTTGGTGCGCAAAAGGTGCGCGTGATCGCCGATCGCACCGTTGCCTCGATGTGCGACTTCGTGTGTGGCGCCAACGCGGAGGGTTATCACTTGACCAACGTCAACTGGGGGCGCGACCTGCCAGAGCCCGAGCTCGTGGCTGACCTCCGCAACGTCGTCGAGGGCGATCCCAGCCCCGACCGCACCGGAAGCATCCGCATCTTGCGCGGCATCGAAGTCGGCCATATCTTTCAGCTTCGTACGAAGTACTCCGAGGCCATGAACGCCTCCTACCTCGACGAAAACGGAGAATCGAGGTCCATGGAGATGGGCTGCTACGGCGTAGGCGTGACACGCATCGTTGCCGCCGCGATTGAGCAGAATCACGATGAGCGCGGGATTATCTTTCCAGCGTCGATGGCGCCGTTCTCGACATGTTTGGTGCCGATCGGCTACCGTAAGAGCGACGCGGTGCGCGAGGCTGCGGACGGACTCTATGCTGACCTCGTTCGCGCCGGCATCGATGTGTTGCTGGACGACCGCGATGAACGTCCGGGCGTGCTGTTCGCCGACATGGACCTAATCGGTGTGCCCCACCGCGTGGTGCTTTCGGAACGGGGTCTCGCCGCAGGCACGCTTGAGTACAAGGGGCGAAGCGACGGCGCACCCCAGAACCTGCCGCTGAACGAAGCCGTGCGCTTCCTCCAGGACCGGCTCGGATAAGCATGCGGCTGCCCGCGGCGTCCTGCGTGCTGATGCTAGCCGCCTTTGTCGCCCCGCCGCCGGCATCGGCGGGCGCCCAGGACTACGAAGAGCTCGCGGACAGCGTCCGCACCGCTCTTTCGGCGGCTATCCGAGACCGCGCCGCGCCGAGCTTGCAGTTCGATGAGCCCGAGAATGGCCACAAGTGGCTGTTCGAAATGTCACAGCGCCTGACGCGGCGGGTTCCGGACCGCGCTACGCGCGTCGATCTGCTGAAGACGGTGCACTATGAAGCGACGCGAGCCGGCCTCGACCCACAGATCGTTCTGAGCATCATCGAAGTCGAGAGTGCGTTCCGCAAGTACGCGGTGTCCTCGGCGGGGGCTCGCGGGTACATGCAGGTGATGCCGTTCTGGGTGAAGCTGATCGGCGGATCCGGGCACAATCTGTTTCACATGCGCACGAACCTGCGCTATGGTTGCGTCATTCTGCGCCACTATCTGGACCTTGAGAAAGGCGACTATTTCCGCGCGCTCGGCCGCTACAACGGCAGCCTCGGCAAGCCGGACTATCCGAACCTGGTCATGGCTGCATGGAAGGGGCGCTGGAGCTATGACGCACCCGTTCGCTAGCACGCGAACGCTGCGGCGCCGGACGTTGCTCGAACGATGATCCGCGCGCTGCTTGCGAAGCCCCGGATTGCCAACTGGATCTACGGATTCGAGCCGCCCGAGCGCGGCACCGTACTGCTGGTTCACCGGCGCGTTTATATCGTGCCGACACGCCTCGGGTGGATGTACGGCGTGACCCTCGTCATCCTGCTGATCGGCTCGATCAACTATGCCCTTGCGCTCGGTTTTGCACTCACCTTTCTGCTCGCAGGGCTCGGGATCGCGGGCATGGTGCACACCGCGCGCAATCTCGCGCATCTTGCGGTAAGCGTCGGACGCGCGGAGCCGGTGTTCGCCGGCGAGTCGGCCCAGTTCCGACTGTTCCTGGAGAGCCGGTCGCGCACCGAGCGCCAGGCGGTGCTCGCGCGTCACCTGCGCTCCGGATCGCAGCTCGTCTTCGACGTCCCGCTCGGAGGCGTCGCGGAAGTGGTTCTCGCGGCACCCGCCGAGCGGCGCGGCTGGCTGCCGCTCGGCCGGGTAATGCTCGAGACGCGCTACCCGCTCGGGCTGTTTCGAGCCTGGAGCTACATCGAGCCGGAAGCAAGATGCCTCGTCTATCCTCGGCCGGAACGCTCGGCATTGCCGCCCTGGAGCCCTAATGAGCTTTCAGGCGCGGCGCGCGCACAAGCGCGCGGCACGGACGATTTCTCGGGCCTGCGGGGATACCAGCGATCAGACTCGCCGCGTCACGTGGCGTGGAAGGCGGCCGCCCGTACCGAGAGCCTGCTGACCAAGCAGTTCGCCGGCGACTCGGCGGCCGAGCTGTGGCTTGACTGGGAGCTGCTGCCGGCGGGTCTCGGGGTCGAAACGCGCCTGTCGCGCCTCGTCGGATGGGTTCTCAGTGCCGAACAGGCGGGCGCGCGCTATGGCCTGCGGCTCCCCGGTGGCGAGATCAATCCCGGACGAGGCGAGGCGCATCGCGTCTCGTGCCTGCAAGCGCTGGCGCTTTTTGAAGGACGGTGAATTGAGGCCCTCACGCGCTCTACCTCATCCGCTCGCTCCGGAGTCGCGGTTGGTCACGGGGAGGGATCTTGCCGGCCTGCTCGTCTCGCTGATGAT
>JBFKUL010000337.1:0-3164 GCA_041635755.1 Burkholderiales bacterium
AAGCGCTGCGGCGCAACAGCGCGCGTCGATCCCCGGCGCGGAATCTTGACCGCAGTCAAGGCCCGGAAATGGATTCCATATCGAGAATGCGGGGCACGCTGGCGCAGACTGGCGAGCAAACGGGATATGATGAACGACCCATTGATGCCTTGGAGGAGGAGAACAGGATGACAAACTTCAACCGTAGTTTGCGGACCGCATTGGCGGCCGCACTGGTCGCGATCTGGCCTGCTGCAGGCCAGGCTTGGGAGCCGACCAAGACCGTTCAGTTCATCGTGCCCGCCGGCACCGGAGGCGGCGCCGACCAGATGGCGCGCGCAATCGAAGGCATCGTCGGCAAGTACAAGCTGATGAAAGAGTCGCTGGTCGTGATCAACAAGTCCGGCGGCGCTGGCGCCGAGGGCTTCCTGGACGTCAAGGGCTCACAGGGCGATCCGCACAAAATCATCATCACGCTTTCGAACCTGTTCACCACGCCGCTCGCCACCGGGGTGCCGTTCAACTGGCGCGACCTGACGCCGGTGCAGATGCTGGCTCTCGACCAGTTCGTGCTATGGGTGAACGCCGAGACGCCCTACAAGACGGCCAAGGAGTACATCGATGCGGTGAAAGCCGCGGGCCCGGGCAAAATGAAGATGGGAGGCACCGGCTCTAAGCAGGAAGACCAGATCATCACCGCTGCGATCGAGCAACTCACCGGCGCGCAGTTCACCTATATTCCCTACAAGGGCGGCGGCGCAGTTGCGGTCCAGCTCGTCGGCAAGCACGTCGACTCGACGGTCAACAACCCGATCGAGGCGGTGGCGCATTGGCGCGGCGGCAAGCTGCGCCCGCTGTGCGTGTTCGACCCTCAACGCATGCCCTACAAGGAAAAGCTCACCGACACCATGTCGTGGGCCGACATCCCGACCTGCAAGGAGCAGGGACTCAATATCGAGTACCTGATGCTGCGCGGAATCTTCATGCCGGGCGGCGTGTCGCAGGAGCACGTCAAGTTTTATGTCGACCTGTTCAAGAAGGTGCGCGAGACTCCCGAGTGGACCGACCTGATGGAAAAAGGGGCGTTCAACACCACGGCGCTGGTCGGCAAGGAGTATGCCGACTGGGTCGCACGTGAGGAGGCGCGGCACGTCGAACTGATGAAGAAAGCCGGCTTCCTGGCCGGCCGGTAAGGCGGATTGGCAGCGGCTGCGCGCGGGGCGGGCCCCCGCGCGCGGCGCCTGGCAACTACGATTCGGGGGTAGGGGGGATGTCGCAGGACTCGGGCGATCGCGCAGCCTTTCACGTCAGAAGCGCGGAGATCGCGGTCGCGCTGCTCTTCATGGCGCTAGGCGCCATCGTAATCGTCGACAGCCTGCGGCTCGGCATGCGCTGGGGGGCGCAGGGCCCGCAACCCGGGTTCTTCCCGTTCTATATCGGCGCCATCATCTGCGTTGCGTCGGCGCTGAATTTGTTGCGCGGTATCCGCCTGAGCGGCCCGCAAAATCGTCCGTTCGTGGGCGTCGCGCAGCTCAAACTCGTCCTTGCCGTGGTGGTGCCCACGGCGATCTACGTGGGCGTGGTCGGATGGCTCGGCCTCTACGTGTCGGCAGCGCTGTTCATCGCGTACTTCATGCGTACGCTGGGTGGCTTCGCCTGGTGGAAGATTGTCGCCGTCAGCCTCGGAAACAGCATCGTCTTCTACCTGCTTTTCGAGAAGTGGTTCAAGGTTCCGCTGCCCAAGGGCCCGATCGAGAAGTTGCTCGGGCTCGACTGACCCGGCAAGCGCGGAGAGCTCTGTGGAGGAAATCCAGTCCCTGATGCAGGGATTTGCGGTCGCGCTTACGTTGAAGAACGTCGCGCTGATGTTCGTCGGCATCGTCCTGGGTGTGCTGATCGGCGTTCTTCCGGGGCTGGGCGGCGCCAACGGCGTCGCGATCCTGCTGCCGCTCACCTTCACGATGGCGCAGACCCCGGGCGGGACCACCTCGGCGATCATCCTGCTCTCGTGCATCTACTGGGGCGCTCTGTTCGGCGGCGCGATCACCTCGATCCTATTCAACATTCCGGGGGAGCCCTGGTCGGTCGCGACCACATTCGATGGCTACCCGATGGCGCAGAAGGGGCGCGCTGCCGAGGCGCTGACGGCCTCGTTCACCGCGTCGTTCTTCGGCGCGCTGGTCGCGGTAATCATGATCACCTTCGTCTCGCCGATCATCGCCAACTTCGCGCTCAATTTCGGCCCTCCCGAGTTCTTTGCCGTGTACCTGCTGACGTTCTGCGCTTTTGTCGGACTGAGCAAGGAACCCCCGTTCAAGACCATCGCGGCGATGATGACCGGCTTCGCGCTGGCGGCGGTTGGTACCGACCCGGTAACCGGAACGCTGCGCATGACCTTCGGAACGGTGAGCCTGCTGACCGGGTTCGACTTCCTGGTGGCAGTGATCGGACTGTTCGGCATCGGCGAGATCTTTCTCACGCTGGAGGAGGGCCTCGCGTTCAAGGGCAAGCAGGCCAAGATCAATACCCGCATCGTCATCGAGACCTGGAAGGAAATGCCTCGCTACTGGCTCACCGCGCTGCGCTCGAGCGCCGTGGGATGCTTCATGGGCGTGGTGCCGGGAGGGGCGACCCCAGCCTCGTTCATGAGCTACGGCATGGCGCGCCGCTTTTCCAAGCAGGGCGACAAGTTCGGCACCGGCCAGATCGAGGGCGTGATCGCGCCCGAGGTCGCGAACAATGCCGCGGGCACCAGCGCGCTGCTGCCGATGATCACGCTCGGCGTGCCCGGCTCGCCGACCGCGGCCGTGCTGCTCGGGGGCCTGCTCATCTGGGGCCTGCAGCCCGGTCCGCTGTTGTTCGTCGAGCAGAAGGACTTCGTCTGGGGCCTGATCGCCAGCATGTACCTCGGCAACATTGCCGGGCTGATCGTGGTACTGACCTGCGTGCCGCTATTCGCCGCGATACTGCGCATTCCGTTTGCCGTGATTGCCCCGATCATCATGGTCGTATGCTCAATCGGTGCCTTCACCGTGCACAACTCGGTGTTCGACGTCAGGATGATGCTGATCTTCGGAGTTGCCGGGTACCTTTTCAAGAAGCTGAACTACCCGCTTGCACCACTGGTGCTGGCGATCGTACTGGGCGACGCCACCGAAGCCTCTTTCCGGCAGGCGATGCTGGGG
>JBFKUL010000338.1:0-3152 GCA_041635755.1 Burkholderiales bacterium
CAAGTCCTCGGGATGGATGCGGCCGCGCCAGTCCTTCGGCGTGCGGTTCACGTCCGGGGTCATGCCGGTCGAAGCCATCACGCGCTCGGAGTAGTAGATTGTCCCGCTGGTGATGTCCCAGTCGTACACGCCCTCGTTCATCGCCCGCATCGCAATGTCATAGCGCTGCTCGGCCAGGCGCAGTTCGGACAAATCCTCCCACAGCAGCGCGGTCTGTCCCGAGTCGAGCGGTTCGCGCGACAGGCGCACTACGCGACCGCTGGCGAGCGCCCGGTCCTCGCCCGTCGGCTCGCCGAGCCGCTCGATGAACGAATTGAGCGGAGTGCCCGGCCGAAAAAGCTCCACCGGCGACTCGCATGCATCGGTCATCGCCGCGTTCCACAGCAGCAGCCGCGAGTCCTTGTCGAAGATAGCGAAGCCCACCATGTTTCGCCCTCCTCTATTCTTCGCCCCGAACCGGCAGCGTGACCGTGAAGGTGGACCCCTTGCCGGGGGTACTCTCGAGCCGGATCTCGCCGCCGTGGAGCTCGACGAAGCGCCGCGTCAGCGCGAGGCCCAGCCCCGTGCCCTCGGCCTTGCGGGTGTAGTCGCGCCCGACCTGCTTGAACTCCTCGAACACCGCTGCCTGGTCCTCGGGCGCGATGCCGACGCCGGTGTCCTGCACCGCGATCTCGACCTTGTCGGTATCCATCTTGGCGCGCACGTCGACGCGCCCGCCATCCGGGGTGAACTTGACCGCGTTCGAGAGCAGGTTGAGCACGATCTGCTTGAACTTGCGCTCGTCGGCGCGGAACGCGCCGAGCTTCGGATCGACGTTCAGTTCGAGCGCGATGCCGTGGCGCTGCGCGCGCTCGCGCACCAGCGTCATGGCATTGGCGAGCGCGCCCGGCAGATCGAAGCTCGCGAGTTCGAGGTCCATACGACCGGCCTCGATCTTGGAGAGATCCAGGATGTCGTTGATCAGCGAGAGCAGGTGCTTGCCCGAACTGTGGATGTCCTTGAGGTAGTCCGCCTGCTTTTCGTTCAGCTCGCCGAACATGCGCTCGTTGAGCACCTCGGAGAAGCCGATGATCGCGTTGAGCGGCGTTCGCAGCTCGTGCGACATGTTGGCGAGGAAGTCCGACTTGTGCTGGTTGGCGATCTCGAGCTGGCGGCTCTTTTCCTGGATCTCGTGGAACAGGCGCACGTTCTGGATCGCGATCACCGCCTGGTCGGCGAAGGTCTTGAGCAGCGCGATCTCCTTCTCCGTGAACGGCCCAGCAAAGTCGCGCCCGACGAAGATCACGCCGATGCCGCGGCCTTCCCAAAGCATAGGCGCAAAGATGATCGACTTGATGCCGACGATACGGCAGCTGCGCTGTACGTACTCGGGGACGCCTCCGCCTTCCACGTCACCGTAGTGCATCACGCGGCCTTCGAGGATCGCCGCACCCGAGCCCGATTTCTCGCTGAGCGGAACCGGGAAAATGCTTTCGAACTCCTTTTGCCGGGGCCCGTGATAGGCGCCCAGATGCACACTCTGGTCCTCGCCTACCATGTTGATGCCGAGGTGGCGGCCCGAGAACAGTCGCTCGCAGCTCTGCAAAATGGCGTCGAACACCGGCTTGGTGTCCGCCACCGAGCTGCTGATCACCTGCAGCACGTCCGCAGTCGCGGTCTGGCGCTCGAGCGCCTCCTTGGTCTCGTTGAACAGACGCACGTTCTCGATCGCGATCACCGCCTGGTCGGCGAAGGTCTGCACCAGTGCCACCTGCCGATCCGAGAACGGCCGCACCTCGCGGCGCCACGTGGTGATCACGCCCACCAGCTTGCCTTCGCGGAGCATCGGTACCGAAAGTACCGTTCGCACATTCTCCTTTTCGTAGAGCGCGCGCGGCTTGGGGGAAAAGCCCGGATCCGAAAGCAGGTCGGCCACATGCACGACCCGCCGCTCGAGCGCCGCAAGGCGAGAGGTCGTGTCGTGGCTCGGCACGGCGCGCACTTTTTCCAGCAGGGCGCGAAACTCCGGCGTCAGCCCGTGCAGCGCCGCCGCGGTGAGCACGCTGCCGTCGAACAGGAACAGCGCGGCGATGTTCGACTCGCACAGCTTGGTCGTGTTCTCGAGGATCGTCTTGTAGACCGGCTGCACGTCGGTGGGCGAGCTCGAGATCACCCGCAGGATCTCGCTGATGCCGGTCTGGCGCTCGAGCGATTCCTTCGTCTCGTTGAACAGGCGCACGTTGTCGATCGCGATCGCCGCCTGGTCGGCGAAGGTCTTGAGCAGCTGTTCGTACGCGGGGGAGACCTTTCCCGGGGCGGCCCAGCCGACGACGATGGCGCCGAGCACCTTGCCCTCGCGCACCATCGGCACGCCCAGCATGCTGCGCCAGCCGCCAAGCTCGGCGAACGCATGATCGTAGTCGGAGTCATCCATCGCGTCCTGCATGCGCTCGATCGATCCGCTCAGGACGGCTCGCCCGGAGATCTGCGTGCGATCCGGGCGCCTCGGATACTTCTTTTTCATTAGTGAAATCGTCGCCTCGCTCGAGACGTTGTGGCTCGCCACGTAGTGCACGAGTTCGCCGTCGTAGCGGAACACGTTGGCAAACGCACTCTCGCACAGCCTGACGGCATTGCGCACGATGGTGTCGAACACCGGCTGCACATCGGCCGGCGAGCTCGAGATCACGCGCAGGATGTCGGCGGTCGCGGTTTGGCGCTCGAGCGCCTCCTTGGTCTCGTTGAACAGGCGCACGTTCTCGATCGCGATCACGGCCTGGTCGGCGAAGGTCTTGATGAGCGCGACCTGCCGCTCGTCGAAGGGCTTCGATCCGGGATGTGCCGCACCGATCGCGCCGATCACGTGTCCCTCGTGAATCATCGGCGCGAACAGCACCGAGTTGAAGCCGAAATCGCGCGCGAACTGTACCGTGGCGCTCGGCGCCTCCGGGTTGTTCAGTACCGGCGCAAGCTGCAGCGACTTTTTCGAGAGCATGACGCGCCCGCCGACCGTGGTGTCATCGATCGGCCGGGGATAGCTTTCACGCAGTTTCTCGAACCCCGCCTCGCCGTCGACCGCGGCCATCTCGACCATGTCGCCGTGCAGGAGCTGCAGCACCGCGAAGCGCGTGTGGAACAGGCGGCGCACGTTCTGCACGATGCGATCGAACACC
>JBFKUL010000339.1:0-3135 GCA_041635755.1 Burkholderiales bacterium
GCGAGCTTGTAGCTGGAATCGCGCTTGTTCGACACCACCGTGATGCCGCCTTTCGCCTTGAAGTCCCAGCGCGAGCGCAACGGCACGAAGTCATGGCTGGCCTCGCAGCGCCAGCACAGCAGCGCATCGCCGAACAGCGTGACGACGCGGTAGTTCGCGGGCCAGGTTCCGGTGTAAACGAAACGCTGCGCAAGCAGCGGCGCCTTGCGCACCGGATGGTCCTCCGGGTAGCTCTCGGGGGGTCGGTAGCGCACGCGACCGGTGCGCTTGATGAAGATTTCGGCACCCTTGCGGCCGAGCTCGGGCTTGACCACCACGTAGGGTCCCCAGTCGGCCGGATCGAGCGCCACGTCCGGGCCGATACGCTGCCACTTCGGCACCTTGACGCCGATGCGCTCGAGCATTTCGTACTGCCCGCCTTTCGGGAACTCGAAGCCCTGGCAGATGGCGCCGCGCGGCGGCTCGAACTTCTTGATCGGCATCGGCGAGACGGTGAGCGTCGGCGCCGCCCGATCGAACCCGGGGTCCGTCCAGCCGGTGTCCTTGGTGCCGACGATGAACACGGCGATATCGCGGGCCCGCTCGCCGATGCGCCGCGCGATCTCCTCGTAGTCGCGGCGGTCCTGTTTGGTGTCCTGCTGGACCAGGATGAGATTCGACATGGCTGGGTCGGAACGCTCGGCCGCCGACCGGCGCCGGCGCATCCGGGGCCAAGTTCTAACACAGTCCCGGGCGCAGGCGCCCCGCCTGAGGCGCCCCCGAGCGGTCAGGGCGACGGCTTCGCCCGCCCCAGTGGGCCCGCCTTGACCGGGGCCGGGCCCGAGGGAGGCCAGGGCCCTGAAGAAAAGGCCGAATCGGCCGGCTTGCGCCGCAAGGGAGGCGGGACCACAATCCGGGGTCGAGCCGGGACCACCATCGATCGAAGTGGTGCGCCGGGCTGATTCGAGGGAGGGCTCCTGATGAGGTCGAGGCGGATGGACGGCCGCATTCTGATCTACAGCCACGACACGTTCGGGCTCGGCCACCTGCGCCGCTGCCGTACGATCGCACACGCGCTGGTCGATCAGTTCAAGCAGCTCTCGGTGCTGATCCTTTCGGGATCGCCGATCATCGGCAGCTTCGATTTCCGCGCCCGGGTCGATTTCGTGCGGGTGCCCGGAGTCATCAAGCTTCGCAACGGCGAGTACACGCCGCTCAACCTGCATATCGACGTCGAGCAGACGCTGTCGATCCGCGGCTCGATCATCCGGCACACCGCCGAAGCGTTCAATCCGGACCTGTTCATCGTCGACAAGGAGCCGCTCGGGTTGCGTGGCGAAGTGCTCGAGACGCTCGAAATGCTCAAGCCCATGGGCACGCGGCTGGTGCTGGGACTGCGCGACGTCATGGACGAGCCGCGGCTGCTGCAGCCGGAATGGGATCGCAAGAACGTGCTGCCGGCGCTGCGCAACCTGTACGACGAGATCTGGATCTACGGCCTGCCGCAGATCTGCGATCCGCTCGAGGGCATCACGCTGCCGCAGAGCGTGCGCCAGAAGATGACCTACACGGGCTACCTGCACCGCGAGCTGCCCACCCAGGGCGCGCCACCTCGCCTGCCCGAGATCACCGAACGCCCCTACCTGCTGGTGACGACTGGCGGCGGCGGCGACGGCGAGAGCCTCGTCGACTGGGTGCTGCGCGCCTACGAGCACGATCCGCTGCTGCCCTATCCGGCGCTGCTGGTGCTGGGACCGTTCATGCAGCCCGAGCGCCAGGCGGAGTTCATGGACCGTGCCTCGCGGCTGAAGCGCGTCGACGCGATTACCTTTCACAACAATCTAGAGTCGATCGTGGCGCGCGCGGCGGGCGTGGTGGCGATGGGCGGGTACAACACGTTTTGCGAGGTGATCTCGCTCAACAAGCGCGCCCTCATCGTGCCGCGCACGGCGCCACGGCTCGAGCAGTACATCCGCATTTCGCGCGCCGCGAAGCTCGGGCTGGTCAGCATGCTGCCCGACGACGGGCGCTACGATCCGAAGGTGATGGCGGCGGCGCTGCGTGCCCTGCCGCGCCAGAATCTGCCCTCCGACGTGGTCGTGCCCGGGCTGCTCGAGGGGCTCAAGAACGTCTCGCGTCTGGTTGCGCCGTGGGTCGAGCCCGCGGAGCAAGCGACCCCGCAGGCCCGCTCGCGCACTGCGTGACGCGATGTCCGCAGCATCGGCGGGCCGCGTCGCGTTCGTATTGAAGGGCTATCCGCGGCTTTCCGAGGCCTTCATCGCGCAGGAGATCGCGGCGCTCGAGCGCCGCGGCCTCGACATCCTGATCGTCTCGCTGCGCCACCCGACCGACCGGCGCACGCATCCGGTGCACGCGCAGATCCGCGCTGCGCTTCTGTACCTGCCCGAATACCTGCTGCTCGAGCCGCTGCGCGTGCTGCGCGCCTGGCGGCACGTCAGGCGCTGGCCGACGTATCGCGCCGCACGCGCGCTCTGGCTGCGCGACCTGAGACGCGACCCGACCCCGAACCGCGTGCGGCGCTTCGGGCAGGCGCTCGTGCTGGCAAGCGAGCTGCCGCGCGACGTGCGCGCGCTGCACGCCCACTTCCTGCACACCCCCGCCTCGGTGACGCGCTATGGCGCGCTGCTGCGCGAGCTCAAGTGGACCGCGTCGGCGCACGCCAAGGACATCTGGACCATTCCGGACTGGGAGAAGCGCGACAAGCTCGTCTCCTGCGAATGGCTGGTGACCTGCACCGCGACCAACCGCGATCATCTTGCCGCGCTCGCGCCGCCGGGTCGCGTCGAGCTGGTCTATCACGGCCTCGAGCGCTCGCGCTTCCCGGACCCGCCCGGCGCGCGAGCGCCGCGCGACGGCCGCGACCCGGCGCACCCGGTAGTTCTTCTGTCGGTCGGCCGCCTGGTGGAAAAGAAGGGCATCGACCTGTTGCTGAGCGCGCTCGCAAGGCTGCCCGACGCGCTGCACTGGCGTTTGGTTCAAGTCGGCGGTGGACCGCTGCGCGGCAAGCTCGAGCGGCACGCCAAGGCGCTCGGCGTCGCCGAGCGCGTCGCATGGCGCGGCGCGATGACGCAGGACGCGCTGCTCGGTGAGTACCGCGCGGCCGATCTGTTCGCGCTCGCGAGCCGCATCGCGCGC
>JBFKUL010000340.1:0-3134 GCA_041635755.1 Burkholderiales bacterium
AGCAGGCGATGAAGGACTACCTCGACTGGGAAGTCGCACTGGTCGAGCAGATGAAGCGCGAGGACTACCTGCGCTTTGACGGCGCAGCGGCCTGAAGTGAGTGCACTTTCGCCGCGGCTCGGCGTCGCGCTGCTGATGCTGCTCGCGACGATGTTTGCCGCCAACCACATCGCCGCGCGGGTGACCTTCGATCATGGCGCGAGCGTGCCCGCCGCGGTCGCGGTGCGCTCGGGGGTCACGGCGCTGGTCATGGTTGCGCTCCTGCGCTTGAACGCCATCCCCATCGTGCTGCCGCGCGCCACGCTGGGGCGCGGCCTGGGCATCGGCCTGCTGGTCGCGGTGCAGAGCTACTGCCTGTACTCCGCAGTCGCGGTGATCCCGGTGGCGCTCGCGCTGCTCGCGTTCAACACCTTCCCGCTGCTGCTCGTGCTGCTCACCTGGGCGATGGGCGGCGAGCGACCTTCGACGCGCGCGCTGGTGGCGATGCCGGTGGCGCTTCTCGGGCTGGTGCTGGCGCTCGACATCGTCGGCACGCTTGAGACGATCGCGGGGCGCTGGGCCGAGATCGGCATCGGCGTGGGCTGGGCGCTTGGCGCGTCATCCTCGTTCGCGCTGGTGCTGTATCTCACCACGCGGCTGCTGAAGGACGTCGATGGCCGCATGCGCACGCTGCTGGCGATGAGCACGACCGCGCTCGTGGTGCTTCTGGCCGGCGCCGCAACGCACACGCTCGCGCTGCCGGCGGACGGCACGGGCTGGCTCGCGCTCGTGCTGCTCACGGTGCTCTATGGCACGGCGATCACTTCGATCTTCACCGTGGTGCCGCGCCTGGGCGCGGCGCACAACACCGCGGCGCTCAACTTCGAGCCGATCGCGGCGCTCGCCATGGGCTGGGCGATTCTCGGGCAGGCGATGGCGCCGCGCCAGCTCGCCGGCGCGCTGATCGTGGTCGGAGCGATCGTCTTTCTGAGCACCGGGCGGCGCTGAGCCGCGCATGACGCCGCTGCGCCAGGCCTGGCCGGTCGTCGCCGCGTGCTTCGCCATGGCCGCGTTTTCCTGGGGCTTTGGCTTCTACGGCTGTGGGGTCTACCTGGTGCAGCTGCAGGCCGAGCACGGCTGGTCGGCTGCGCTCGTCTCGGCAGCCGTTACGACTTTTTTTCTTACCGGCGCGCTGATGGTGATGACGGTGGTCGGCGGGCTCTACGAGCGTTTCGGCGCGCGCCGCGTCGCCACCGCGGGCGTGCTCGGCTTCGCCGGGGCGATGCTCGCCGTGGCGCACGCGGCGGCACCCTGGCAGATGTTTGCGGCCTTCGTGCTGCTCGCGCTCGCCTGGAGCCTGACCAGCTCGGTGGCGATCAATATCATTCTCGCGGCCTGGTTCGACAAGGGCCGCGGCATGGCTCTGAGCCTCGCGCTCACCGGTGCGAGCCTCGGCGGCGTCGCGGTGGCACCGCTGCTGGTGCTCGCCATCGGGCGCTTCGGTTTCGAGCGCTCGATGATCGTCGGCGCGCTGCTCATGGCGCTGCTGCTCGTGCCCCTTGCGCAGACCGTTCTCCGGCGCATGCCGCCCGTGCGCGAGGCGGTCGGCACGCAAGCGAAGGCGTCTGCCTTCTCATTGCGCGACACGCTTGCCACGCCTGCGTTCTGGACCATCGCCACGCCCTTCGCCATCGGCATGACGGCGCAGGTGGCGTTTCTCACGCACCAGCTCGCGATTCTCGAGCCGCTGCTGACGCGAAACGGCGCCGCCGCCGCGGTGAGTCTGACGGGCGCCGCAGCGGTGATCGGGCGCCTGGGCTCGGGCGTGCTCGCCGACCGCCTGTCGCGCCGCGTGCTCGCCTTCTGGAGTCTCGCGCTCCAGGCCGGTGCGCTGCTGCTGCTCGCAAGCGCGCATGGCTCCGCGGCACTTTACGCTGCGTGCGCGCTTTTCGGCCTGGGCGTAGGCAACCAGATCTCGCTGCCGCCGCTACTGGTGCAGCAGGAATTCCCGGTGGCGCACTTCGCGCGCGTCACCGGTCTGGTGGTCGGCGCATGCCAGTTCACGTTCGCTTCCGGCCCGCTGCTGCTCGGCGCGCTGCGCGCGGCGAGTGAGAGCTATGCGCCGGGTATCTACGCTTGCGCTGCAACGATCGCCGCGGCGGCGCTGGTGGTGCGATGGGGGCCCGCGGTGATTGCGCGCGCGTGACGCTCCACCCCGGCGCACTGCCGCGTCTCGGGCAGCGCGAAGCGGGGCGATCGAGGCTGAATATCTCCGTCAGCGCCGGAGCGATCTACTTCGGCTGCGGCACCACGCGCATGTAGGGCTTGGGCGCCTTCCAGCCGGCCGGGAATTTCTGCTTCGCCTCGGCATCGGGCACCGCTGGCACGATGATCACGTCCTCGCCCTGCTTCCAGTTTACGGGTGTCGCCACCTTGTGCTTTGCCGTGAGCTGGCAGGAGTCGAGTAGCCGCAGCACCTCGTCGAAGTTGCGACCCGTGCTCATCGGGTAGGTCAGCATCGCCTTGATCTTCTTGTCCGGGCCGATCACGAACACCGAGCGGATCGTCTGGTTGTCCGCGGCGGTGCGGCCTTCCTTCTTCGCCGTCGCGTTCGGGTGAATCATGTCGTAGAGCTGCGCCACCTTGAGCTCGGGGTCGCCGATCAGCGGGTAATTCGGCGTGTGCCCGGTGACGTCCTTGATGTCCTGCACCCACTTCTTGTGGTCGCTGACCGGATCGATGCTCAGGCCGATGATCTTGCAGCTGCGCTTGTCGAACTGCGGCTTGAGGCCCGCCATGTAGCCCAGCTCGGTGGTGCAGACCGGGGTGAAGTCCTTGGGATGCGAGAACAGGATCGCCCAGCCCTCGCCGATCCATTCGTGAAAGCGCAGCGTTCCTTCGGTCGTCTCGACCGAGAAATCGGGCGCCTCGTCGCCAATACGTAGTGACATAAGACCTCCGTGTTGTCTGAGCAAGGAACGACTTTGTTTCCGTCGGAGTCGCCGGACGCCGGCATGCACCGCCGCGGGGCGCGGCGGCAATACGGCCCCGGCAAATCGTTCTGTAGCACAGACGAGCGCTGGAATTCAACGATGCGGGCATTGTGGGCATCGTCGCGCAGCCCTTGCTGCACTGCGACGCGCGGCCCGCGGTCG
>JBFKUL010000341.1:0-3122 GCA_041635755.1 Burkholderiales bacterium
GCCATGGACAGCGTGGCGGTGCCACCGCCGGTCACGGTAAGATCAGCCGCGTCGATCGTGCTGCGAAACGCCCGGGCGACATCCTGCGACGTGGCGGTGATCACCACCGAGAAGGGCGGCAACGCCAATAGCCGCATAAACTGGCAGCGCAGAAAAGGCCCGGCATCGGTGCAACCAATGTTCACGAGACCAAGCACCACCGCGATGCCGGTCCAGGGATTGTTGCTGCAACCAATCGCGATCGGCGCGAGGCCTTCGGTTTGCCCTTGGGAGCCGCAATAGATGTTCGCGGTCGGGTCGCTCCACGCCGATGCGTACGGGAGGTACGGCAAGCCATGCGTGGTGCCCCAGCTCCTGCCGGTCGCCGCGAGCTCGATCGCGTCCCAATCCGCGAGCACCGGGGCGATCTGGCGCTGCAGGCGGTCCCCCACCGAAGCGCCGATGGCGTCGGCCCACTCGGCGGCAGTCACCGTGATCACCCGGTCGTTGGTCCACTGCGATGTGCCCACGTTCTCGAAATTCGTGCCGGCGTTGCCGCATTCGAGGAAGTTGGCCACGTTCAACGGCGCCGTGTTGCGGGCCGCCGCCTGCTGATTGACCTTGGCGCAACTCGCCGGCGACGGAACTCCGGGGAACGGCAAGGTGTTGAGCGGTCGGCCCGGTGCAATGATGAGCGCCACCGCCGCGTTCGGGGCGCCATCGAAGCTTAGCTGGCCGGGCGTGCCGAAATTGATCGGCGAACTCCGAAAACCGGGGCTCAGGACATACCAGAGCGGCTCGCCATCGCCGTCGCGCAGCTGGTCGACGCCAAGCGTGCGCCACGGGAGCCGCCCGACGACCGGTGCGACGTTGCTGCAGGCGGCCGCCGCGATTCCTTCGCTCGCGGTTCCGATTGACGTGAGAGCCTCCGGGCAGGGCATCTGGCCGGGCTCGGCGGAACCCGCGCCGACGGTGCGGGCCGCATACTGCTGCGCGTACCCCAGCAGGGCGCGTTTTGCGTCCTGCAGCGTGTTGCCGCTGCGAATCTCCCGGTCCGACGGGGTCGGCGCAGCCTTGCCCAACGCCCCCACGGTGAACGAGGCAACACCCAGAATGAGCACGGTGGCGAACAGGATGAGCGCTGCGCCGCGCTGCCTGCCTGGAAAGGCCGACTTCATCGCCTGGTCCCGCGCCGTACCGTGATTTCCCCATTGCCAATCAGGTCGCGCACTTCTCCCGTTCCTCGATCGAGCGTCTCTCCGACGCGCAGGCGCCGGCGTGCGCCGTCGTCGCCGCCGACGATCGAAATCCTGCTCGGATCAGCGCGGCCGGGCACGACGCTCAGCCCTCCCGCGTCGCCGCCTTCAGGGACCGGCTCGCCGTTGACGAACACGGTCGAGCGGCCGTCCGAGCGCACGACCTGCCCATTGATGCGGGTGGTCACCGACTCGACGATGACCGCTGCAGGCTTGTCGGGAATGCGGGCCCTGCGGCGCTCGTCCAGCGCCTGGCGCTGCTCGGGCGTGAAGAACAGCCGGCCGAGCTCCTGTGCGAGCGCGTCCGCCGAAGCACCGTAGAGGGCCGCGCCGATGAGCAGCACCCCAAGCCGGCTCATGATTTCGCGGCTCCGTCGATGATGGTGATCAGGTCGATCTCGCAGTCGGCGCGCAGCCGCGGCGCGATCAGCGTTCCGGTCGGCGCCAGACCGGTGCGCGACAGGCTGCACCGGCGCACCGAATAGTACGCGTTGCCCGACGCCGTCAGATCTTTGAGAAAGCGCAGCAGGTCCTCCTCGTGCAGCAGCGCCAGGTCGACTTTCATGGTGCTCGAATAGAAGTCGACACTCGCCGGTTTTCCGGGCACCGAGACCAGAAGCCTCTGGCGCTCGACGCGGTAGCGGAAATCCAGCAGCTCGCGGCTGGTGCGGATGCGCGACATAGCGTCGGCCCACTCGAGGCGCCGCTCCTCGCCGATGATGTTCAGCGCCTTGAGCTGGCGGTAGACCGCAAGCTTCTCGTTGACTTCGCGCTCCTCCTCGGCAATGCGCATCAGGCGCTCGCGGTTCTCCGCGCGCTCCGTGCGCGCCGCCGTGAGCTGGCGCTGCGCACCGGCCAGTACCCCCTCCGCGTGCCAGATGAACCCGGCGCCGAGGGCGACAAGCAACACGCAGATCGTCGCCGGAACCGCGAGCTTGCGCAATTCGTCGATGCTCATATTCACTTGAGCTTCCTCGCAAGAGCGATCGTGAAGCGGGGCGCCTCCCCGGCGTCAGGGGTGCCGATGTCGCCCGTCAACGTGCCTTCCGAGCTGACGTCGAATGGCAGCTGCGTGCGCAGCAGCTGGTAGGCCGCGCCCGAACGAAGCGCCTCGGCGAACTGCTGCACCTGCGCCGTGATGGCGCGGTAGTCGGTGCGCTGCGTGGCGTTCACGCGACCCGAGATCTCGACGATCTCCGAAATCTCGCTTGACACGTCCCGCGCGGCGGCAGGTCTCGCGCCTCCAGCGCCTGAGGCACGCCTCTCGTCTCCCGGTCTGCCGACGCTCCATACGAGAGTCTCGATCTCGATCTGCGGGAACTGCTCGAGCACGCGGGAGAGATAGACGAACGCAGGCTCGGGCGAAGACGTGCCCCCGGCGATCTTCCGGAACTCGACGACCGTTGTACGCAGATTGTCCGTCGAGGTCTGTGTTACCGGAAAGGCGGCGGTGATGCGCTGGTATTCCTGCGCCGCGAGCGCGGCTTCGCGCTGCTGCAGGGCGACACTGTCGCGCACCTGCATGATGTCGAGCCACTTGATGCCCGCGAACAGCATGCAGGCGGCGAACCCGAGCGCGCCGGCGGCAAGCACGCCCCGCTTGAGCTGCCACAGAAGGAAGCCGCGACGATCCTCGCTGCGCGCAAACTGCTCCTTCGGGCGTCGCTTGACTGCAAGATGCAGGTAGAGTGACTCGGCGAGCGCGTCGCTCGGCGCATGCTTCAGCCCCACGGCCTTGGCGGCCTGCGCGGCATCGACGCAGCTGAACGAAAGTCGCGCGTCCGATACCAGGACCTGATCGAAGGCGGCGCGATGCCCCTGGGGCGCGACCACGATCACGCTTACCGGCGGGCCCTCGCGGGGCAGTGCCCGCAGTGCCGTCAGGTA
>JBFKUL010000342.1:0-3049 GCA_041635755.1 Burkholderiales bacterium
AGGCCGGCGCGTTCAGCGCGCCCTCGAAAGCAAAGGCGGCCTGACATGCGCGTCGCGATCATCGGTCAACAGGACTTTAGCTCCGGCTCACGTTGGCCTTCGGAAAACGAGACCCTTCTCTGAAGACCTGCGGGAGCCATCGAACATGAAAGTTGCCATCATCGGTCAGCAGGACTTCGGCAAGGCGGTGCTTGAGGCGTTTCTTGCGCGCGGCGACGAGGTGGCGGGCGTGTTCTGCGCGCCGGAGAAGCCGGGCGCGCGTCCCGACGCGCTGAGGGCCGCGGCACAGGAAAAAGGCGTCAAGGTGCTGCAGCTCGCTTCACTTAAAGGCCCTGAGGCGGAGAACGCGATGCGCGAGCTGAAGGCCGAGATCGGCATCATGGCGTTCGTGCTGCAGTTCGCGCCGCAGGCGTTCGTCAAGATCCCGAAGCACGGCACGATCCAGTACCACCCCTCGCTGCTGCCGAAGTACCGCGGCCCGTCGTCGATCAACTGGCCGATCATTCGCGGCGATACCAAGACCGGCCTGACGATCTTCCGGCCGACGGATGGGCTGGACGAGGGGCCGGTGATCCTGCAGAAGGAAACGCCGATCAGTCCGGATGACACGCTCGGCAGCGTTTACTTCGACCGCCTGTTCCCCATGGGCGTGAAAGCGATGCTCGAGGCGGCCGACCTGGTCGTGGCGGGCAAGCATCGCGAAGCGAACCAGGACGAATCGCAGGCGACCTACGAGGGCTGGTGCCGCAAGGCCGAGGCGCGCATCAACTGGGCGAATCACATCGACTTCGTCTACAACCTGATCCGCGGTTGCAATCCTGCGCCCGGCGCATGGACCACGCTCGAGGGCAAGGAGCTGCAAATCGCGGACGCGAAGAAGCACCCGGTGCGCACCTTCGGCGCAGTGCGGGGCAAGATCGGCGAAGTGGTCGAGGTCGGCGCCGAGAGCTTCCAAGTGACCGCGCAGGGCGGCCGCATCGAGGTGTTGCGCGCGAAGCTGGGCGAGGGCAAGAAGGTTGCCGCAGGCGAGCTGCTCAGCGCCGGCGCGCTCAAGGCCGGCATGCTGCTCGGCAGCTGATAAAAGCTCCGTAAACGTGACATTTTCCCGCGGCGCACGGCCCCGGCCGCAACAATGTCGCTTATGCGTTGATTTTCCTGCGGCAGGGATTTGACGCAGCTTATAGTTCACTGCAACAATCCAGAACAGGTTTCTGTTTTATGGGGGGTTGTCGAGGGGCTGCCGTGTACTGGCGTCGGACCGCCCGGTCCGCGCGGGGGATTGCGCATGTGATGCGTTCTGATGCTTTTCGCGGAGTGCGGCGCCCCGCCGGGTAAGTCGGACCGAACGCTGTCCGCTCATGCGCGTTTGCCCGCTCGACAATCACAACAACGGAGCGCCGGTCCATGAAGTCCCGCTTCTGGAAGTCAGACTGGTTTTGGGGACTGGCGGTGATCGTGCTGATGCTGTTCGCCGGGGGCAGTGATCTGCTGCAAAGCCACGAACGCAAAGCTTACGAAATGGGGTTGCAGGCGACCGCTCGCGTCCCGTCGGACCGCATCGCGGTCATCGCCATCGATGACGCGAGTATCGCTAATGTCGGCCGCTGGACCTGGCCGCGCGACGTGCACGCGAAAATGGCCGACTTGCTCGCCGGCGCCAAGGCGAAAGTGGGCGGCAACACCGTGTTCTTCAGCGGGCCACAGATCGATCCGGGCTACCGGTACGTTGCCAAGCTGCTCGAGATGGCGACCGTCGCCGCGGCTTCGGGCAGAACGTCTGCCGAAATGACGCAGTTCGTCGCCACGCTGCGCGAGGGGTTTCCCGGCTCCGCTACGGCTGCGCCGGCAATGCGGCCTGCGGGATCGAGCGGTACCGTCGACATCGAGCTCTGAGACCCCGGCATGGACCTGTCGCAAGCGCTTGAAATCGTCAGCAGCACCGACCCGGGCATGGTGCGTTCGCACAACGAGGATTCGGTCGCCGCGGACGCGGCCAACGGCCTGGCGGTGCTGGCGGACGGCATGGGGGGCTACAACGCGGGCGAGGTGGCAAGCGGCATGGCGACTACGGTGATCGCCACCGAAGTGGCGCAGGTGCTCGCCAAAACCCCGCCGCACGAGCAGGAGGAAGGCGGCGGCAAGGCGGTTGCCGAGCGCTTGCTGCGCGAACAGATTCTCAAGGCGAACACCTCGATCTATCAGGCGGCCCAGAGCCAGCCGCAGTACGCCGGCATGGGCACCACGCTGGTGGTGTGCCTGTTCTACGACAACCGGGTGATGGTGGCGCACATCGGCGATTCACGCCTTTACCGTCTGCGCGGCGAGGACTTCACGCAGATCACGCGCGACCACTCGCTGCTGCAGGAGCAGATCGACTCCGGATTGATCTCGGTCGAGCAGGCGAAGTTCGCGCAACACAAGAACCTGGTGACACGGGCGCTGGGTATCGACCCCGCCGTCGAGCCGGAGATCCACGAATACCGGGCTGAACCCGGAGACATTTATCTTCTTTGCTCGGACGGGCTGTGCGACATGGTCAGCGACGAAGACATCGGCATGACCGTCCAGGCGCTCGGCGCGAATCTGAATCTAGCCGCGCAGCAGCTGGTGCAGATGGCCAATGACAACGGAGGGCGCGATAACGTTTCGGTTATACTCGTACGCGTCCTGCGGGAATACCCCGCTGTCCGAGGTGTCATGGCCAAGTTTCTTGCGTGGTTAAAATAACCCCCAGGGGAAAGCTATGGCGAAACTGATTCTCAGCATGGACGGGCTGGTGCTCAAGGAAATTCCCTTGGCAAAGGAGCGCACCACCATCGGCCGCAAGCCGCACAACGACATTCAGATCGACAACCTGGCGGTGAGCGGCGAGCACGCGGTCGTGGTGACAATCCTGAACGACTCGTTCCTCGAGGATCTGGGCAGCACGAACGGCACGTTGGTCAACGGCAATGCCATCAAGAAACATTTCCTGCAGAACAACGACGTCATCGAATTAGGCAAGTACAAGCTCAAGTACATGGCCGAGGCGGGCCAGCAGCCGGTGGCG
>JBFKUL010000343.1:0-3041 GCA_041635755.1 Burkholderiales bacterium
GGCTACGCGATCGTGCCGGGCACGAAGAAGTTCGTGCCGGATTTCTTCGTGCCGGACGATACGCCCGCGCTGCCGGCGTAACTGCGCGCCGGCGGGCCGGCACGCCTGGTGGCGCTCACTTCGCGACCGAGGCCTCGAAGAACTTGAGCCCGAGTCCGCCGACTCGCGTCGCGACATAGGCGTTCTCGCCCACTTTTTCGAGCGAGACGCAGACCTTCTTGTATCCCTCGCCGCCGCCCAGCCAGGTCAACTGCCAGCACAGGCCGGTGCCTTCGATGCGCCACTTTCCATCGTCCGCGCATTTGTCATCCGGCTTGGCGCCGATGACACGCGCGCACATCGTGCCGTCCTTGTGGAAGTCCCAATAAGTCTTGCATCCATTGAACGAGCCCATGCAGGCGACCCAATTCATGTGCCACTTCTGGCCGGTGACGAGCCTGGTCAGCTCGGCTTGGCCGACGGGATCGGCGAATGCCGGGCTGGCAACCCAGATCGTCGCAAGTAGCAC
Organism: Burkholderiales bacterium; assembly: GCA_041635755.1. Lineage (GTDB taxonomy): Bacteria > Pseudomonadota > Gammaproteobacteria > Burkholderiales > SG8-39 > JBFKUL01. The sequence goes on from JBFKUL010000343.1 coordinate 509, forward strand.
CGCCCTGGCTAATGAGATTCTCATGGCCTGGCTCCTCGGTAATCGGGCGCGCAGCCGATGACCCGTGCGAGCAATGGCCAGCGCCCTGACACGGAACGCGTAGCGGGATCGGGTGCGAATGGGGCGCACCCGGATGCGCCGCCGCGAGTTTCGCAAACTGGCTTGCCGGTCGAGCCTAGCACGATCCAGCCGCCGGAGAGCTTCCGCGGCGAGCAGCGCGCGGGTGTAGGAGTGCTCGGGCTGCTCGAAGATGCGCTCGGCGGGCCCCTGCTCCACCACTTTGCCGTCGCGCATCACGATCAGGTCGTCGGCCATCGCGCGCACTACTTCCAGGCCGCTCTTTTGAGCGCCATGTACAACTCCGACACCAATGCGTTACCTTCGTAGGAACGTCTGACAGGCCCGAACAGGGTCGCGACGCCTACGTTGCGGTAGGTACGTGAATGAAGATAGGTCGCGCGCTGGAGAAAGGCAGGCACGCATTCGCAGGCCGCGAGTGGCGAGCGGCTTTCGACCAGCTCGCGCAAGCGGATCGCGAGTCGGCGCTCAGTGCGGCGGATCTCGAACGGCTGGGCAACGCCGCTTACCTGGCCGGAAAGGATGACGAAGCCATCGCGGCCTGGACCCGAGCCCACAACGCGTTCGTCGAGCAAGGCGAGTGTTTGCGCGCGGCACGGCTGGGATTCTGGTTGAGCCTGTGCCTGATGCTCGGCGGGAACGGGGCGCAGAGCGGCGGTTGGCTGTCGAGAACTCAGCGATTGCTAAGTGAACGGCAGGGGGAGTGTGCGGAGCACGGGCTGATGCTGGTTATCAGCGGGCTCTTTTCGATGTTCAAGGGAGACGGTGCGAAGGCTTGCTCACAGTTCGAGCAGGCAACTTCCTTGGGCAAGCGGTTCGCGGATCCGGACCTCCTGGCCGTCAGTGTGCTCAGCCACGGTCAGGCACTGATCCAGATGCAGCGGATCGACGAAGGCGCCGCGCTGCTCGACGAGGCGATGATCGCCGTGACCTCGGGCCAAGTGACGCCGATCATGGCCGGGATCATCTATTGCGCGGTGATTCTGACGTGTGAGCGCGTCTATGATCTTCACCGTGCCCACGAGTGGACGGTTGCTCTGGACAGATGGTGCGGCGCGCAGCCGGAGCTCGTGGCGTTTCGCGGCCAATGCCTGGTCCACCGATCGGAGGTGCTGCAGTTCAAGGGCGACTGGACCGCTGCCCTTGCAGAGGCGAAACGCGCTTGCGAGCTCCTCGCCGGTCGCTCGGAGCGATTGGCCGGCCGCGCGGTCTACCAGCAAGCGGAGCTCCATCGTCTCGCGGGATCTCTCGAGCGTGCGGAGGAGGCATACCGGGAAGCGGGCGCGAGGGGCTTCGAGCCCCAGCCGGGCGTGTCCCTGTTGCGGCTCGCGCAAGGCGATCTGAAGGCGGCCGCGGCGTCGATTCGCCGCGTCGCGAGTGAGGCCGGAAGCGAGCAGGGGCCCGGGGCCGGCGTGCAGCGAATGAAAGTTCTCGGGTCGTTCGTCGAGATCATGCTGGCAACCGACGAGTTGGAGCGCGCGCGCGCGGCAGCCGACGAGCTCGCGCGCATCGCTGCCAAGATGCAAGCACCGTATCTCAAAGCGACTGCCGCGCAGACAAACGGCGCCGTGCTCCTGGCCGACGGCCAACCGGAGCAGGCGCTGGCTGCCCTGCGTGAGGCGTGGACGATCTGGCAGCAACTCGAGGCGCCTTTCGAGTCCGCGCGTGCGCGGGTGCTCATCGGTCGTGCCTGTGGGCAACTCGGCGACACCGTTACCGCGGAGATGCACCTCGAAGCCGCTGCCGCGGTCTTCGAACGCCTTGGGGCCGCGTCCGAACTGGCCCGGCTTCGCGTTGGGGCGAGACCGCGCGGCGGCGCGGCAGCCGAGCTTTCGGGTCGGGAGCGCCAGGTGTTGGCGAGCGTTGCGACGGGCAAGACCAACCGTCAAATCGCCGCCGATCTGGGCATCAGCGAGCATACCGTCGCCCGTCACATCAGCAACATATTCAACAAAATAGGCGTTACGTCGCGCACGGCGGCGAGCGCATACGCGTTCGAAAACGATCTCGTCTGAAGCGGCCAATGGTCAATACTGACCATTGAGAAATCGGCTGCCGCTGGTCAATCCGCGCGATGCGCGGTCTTAGCTGTCCTCCTAGATTGGTGCCCGAAGAGGGACACCGACCGACAACCTTCGGAGGACACCATGACGCAAGCAAGCACCGTCACGCAAGCAACGTTCGGCTCGGACGACTACCAAGGCACCGGACCGGAGAACTACGAAAAGTATTTCGTCCCCGCGATTGGCGCGCCGCTGGCGAACGATCTCCTCGCTGTAGCGTCCCTGCGACCGGGCGAGCGGGTCCTCGATGCGGCCTGCGGCACCGGGGTCGTCACCCGGCTCGCGGCGAAGCACGTCGGCAGCGCGGGATCGGTCGCCGGGCTGGACATGAACCCCGGGATGCTGTCCGTGGCGCGCGCGGTCACGCCGAGCGACGTGGCGATCGACTGGTA
>JBFKUL010000344.1:0-3036 GCA_041635755.1 Burkholderiales bacterium
GCACAGTGCCGCGGGCTGACGAATCGAGCCCCGCGTGTCGGTACCGAGCGCCATGACGCACATGCCGTCGGCTTGAGCGACCGCCGCACCCGAGGACGAGCCACCCGGCACACGACCCGTCCGGCGATCCCAGGGATTTCGGGGCGTGCCGTAATGTGGATTCAGACCGGTGGTGCCGAAGGCGAACTCGACCATGTTGGTGCGCCCCACAATCACCGCACCCGCGGCACGCAGTCGCGCTACGGCGGGCGCATCCGCCTTGGCGGCAGGGGCGTCCGCCAGCAGCTTGGATCCCGCGCGCGTGACGTCTCCGCCAACATCGAACAGGTCTTTGACCGAAACCGGCAGCCCGTCCACCGGCGAGCGCACGATGCCTGCGCGCCGCAGGCGGTCAGCATGATCCGCTTCGGCGCGCGCCGTCTCCGCGTAGATTTTCAGGAATGCGCGCGCGCCCTCCCCCTGCGCGTCCATGATGCGCGCGAGCGCCGACTCGACGAGCTCGCGGCTCGATGTACGGCCTGCGGCAAGGGCCGCCGCAAGTCCAGCGACGGTCGACGGTTGCATGTCTGTCCCAGTCCTTAGTGTCTGTGGGCCCAGGCGGCGCTTCGACGCCACGTTTGCGCCAGAGGCCAGCACCGCCGCCTATTGGGCGCCGATTCTCGCGGTCGCCTCGCTTGTGCGTCAAGGCACACGGCATAATCGCGCAGCCGATGGTGATGCTCGCGCGCACCGCAAGACGCCTGACCCACTCCGTGTTCGGGGGCAGCTGCTTCCTGTGCCGGGGCGCGGTGCGCACTGTGCAGGAAGAAGGGCTGCTGTGTGCCTCCTGCACCGCCGAGTTGCCTCGAACCGGAACTCACACCTGCCCACGCTGCGCACTCCCTTCGCCGGTCGGCGCCCTATGCGGACGTTGCCTCGCCACGGCGCCACACTTCGACGCCACGCTCGCGGCGCTCGAGTACCGATTCCCGACCGACGTTTTGGTGCAAGCGCTCAAGTTCCGCGGTGAGCTCTCCCTGGCCGCGCTGCTTGGCCGAATGCTTGCGGAGCGCGTTGCTGACGGCGAACGCGCCGATATCGTCACTGCAGTGCCGCTCTCGGCCGCGCGTCTGCGCGAGCGCGGCTTCAACCAGGCGCTCGAGATCGCGCGCGAAGTTGCGCGCAGGACGCACTTTCGTCTCGAGCCGCAGCTCGCCCGGCGTTCCCGGGACACGGCCGCCCAAAGCGCACTGCCTTGGGCCGAGCGTTCGCGCAACGTACGCGGGGCCTTCGCGAGCGGCCGGTTGCTCGCAGGTGAGACGGTCGCGGTGGTCGATGACGTGATGACGACCGGTGCAACGCTGGAGGAACTCGCCCGGACGCTCAAGCGTGCCGGCGCCGCGCGCGTGCTCAATTGGGTCGTGGCACGCACGGCGCCGCCCCAGGACGGCATCACGACCTGATCTCGATGTTCGACATCGTCCTCGTGTCTCCGGAAATTCCGCCCAATGCCGGAAATGTCATCCGCCTGGCGGCCAACACGGGCGCGCGTCTGCACCTCATCGAGCCCCTCGGTTTTCAGATGGATGACCGGCAATTGCGGCGTGCCGGCCTCGACTATCACGAGCTTGCGACGGTGCTCGTGCACCCGGACTGGGACGCCTGCCGTGCCGCGCTTTCGGATCGACGCCTATTCGCGCTCACCACGCGCGGCACGCGTAACTACGCCGACACGCGTTTCGAGCGTGGCGACGCGTTCGTGTTTGGGCCTGAAACACGCGGCTTGCCCGAACCGCTGCTCGCGCAGTTCACGTCCGAGCGCCGCCTGCGGTTGCCGATGCAGCCGGGAAACCGCAGCCTGAACCTATCGAACGCGGTTGCGGTTGTAGTCTTCGAAGCCTGGCGACAACTGGGCTTCGAGGGCGCACCTGGATAGATCCGGCTCACCGTCGCGTCTATTCCGACCTGGGATCGCGCGACAACAGAAGCTCGACCGCCTGCTTCGGCGCGACTCGCCCCTCGAGGACCGCGTGTACCGCATCGGTCACCGGCATCTCCACGCCTCGCGATGCCGCCAGCCTCGCGACCTCGGCTGTGGAGCGCACCCCTTCGGCGACATGGCCAAGCGCAGCGAGGATCTCGTCCAGCTTGCGGCCGCGCGCCAGCTCGAGCCCGACGCGACGATTGCGCGAGAGTTCGCCGGTCGCCGTCAAAATCAGATCTCCGGCTCCGGCCAACCCCATGAAGGTCTGCGCCGTCCCGCCGAGCCTCACGCCCAGGCGCGAGATCTCCGCCAGCCCTCGCGTGATCAGCGCCGCTCGCGCGTTCTGTCCAAGCCCCAGACCGTCCGAAATACCGACGGCGATCGCCATCACGTTCTTCACTGCGCCGCCAATCTCGACGCCCACCAGGTCCGCACTATGGTAGACGCGCAGCCGTCCACCGTGCAGCAGCGCGGCGGTATCGCGGGCAAACGCGGCGTCGTTCGAGGCGAGTGTCAATGCGCAGGGCAGCCCCTGTGCGACCTCGAGCGCGAACGATGGGCCCGAGAGTACGCCACAGGGCCGATCCGGACCGAGCACCTGCGCAACGATCTCGTGCGGCAGCAGGCCCGAGCGCTGCTCGAATCCCTTGCACAGCCATACAACCGCAGGGGTGTCCTGGCGCTTCGGGAGATGTCCGAGCAGCTCGCGCAAGCCCGCCACCGGCGGTGCGACAAGTGCGAGCGGCGCGCCTTCAAGCGCTGCGGCAAGATCGGCGCTCACCGCAACTCCCGCGGGCAATGCGATTTCGGGCAGATAGCGCTCATTGCGGCCCGCGCGGGCAATCGCCTCGGCCTGGGTCGCGTCGCGTGACCAGAGCGTCACTGCGTGGCGGGAAGCCAGAGCGCATGCGATGGCCGTGCCCCAAGCTCCGGCGCCCAGCACGGCCACGCGGCTCATCGCCGGATGCGCGTCAGGCGCCCCACACCAGCGAGGCGCGCAAGAAACCGCTCGTGCCGTCCACGTGACGCACGCGAAGCCATCCCCCAGGTCCGACTTCCAGCAGCTCGAGCAC
>JBFKUL010000345.1:0-3009 GCA_041635755.1 Burkholderiales bacterium
ATTCGTCGCGACATCGAGGAGCTTTACCTGCGCTCCTCGCGCAAGCCCGAGGCCGTGGCGCTCGATTTCCGCGCGCAATTCGCCGGCAACCTTACCGCGCGCGCGCGCGTGCTGCAGCTCGTCAAGCGCTACGGCGCGGCGACCGTCAAGGGCGTGATGAAGAAGATCCTGGACGACGGCGAGCGCGCGTTTCTGAAGAAGCTCGCGCGCCTGCCCGACGGCGTGTGGCGCGACCGCACCTACGTCGAGTGCTGCCGCCCGGGGGACCGCGCCGCGCACCAGGTGGTGCTCACCGCACGCAAGCATGGAAAGAAGCTGATCTTCGACAACGAGGGCACCGACCCGCAGGCGGGCGGCATCAATGCCACCTACTCGGGCTGGCGCGGCGCCATCATGGTGGCGCTGAACGAGCTGATGTGCTGGGAGCAGTACTACGCGGTGGGCGGCGCGCTGCGGCACGTCGAGTTCGACCCGACGCCAGGAACGCTCAACTGCGCCGACTTTCCCGCCTCGGTCTCGACCGCACCGGTGCAGTGTATGGAGATCTCCCTCTACCCGGCCTACAACGTGCTCTCCAAAATGATCTACCCCGACCCGGAACTGCGGCGCGACGCGATGTGCATCGGCGGCACCAGCCAGTGGCCAGCGACCATCTTCCGCGGCATCGACCAGTGGGGCGAGCGCTACGGCTACATCCTGGTCGACCCGATCGGCGGTGCGATCGGCGCTTTCTCGCACGCCGACGGCATCTCCACGGGCGGCCAGGCGCGAACGCCGATCTGCAAGCTGCCGAACGTCGAGCACACCGAGCAGAGCTTCCCGGTGCTGTATCTGTACCGCAAGGAAATCACCGACTCGGGCGGCGCCGGCAAATGGCGCGGCGGGCTGTCGGCCGAGTCGTGCTTCATCCCGCACGGCACCGAGCGCATCGAGCAGGACACGCTCTCTTCGGGCAACGCGATTCCGACCTCGACCGGCATGATGGGCGGCTACCCGGGTGCGGTAAACCGTTACCGCTTCGTGCGCGGCTCGAACGTGGCCGCGCGCATGCGCGCCTCCGACATGCCGGGCGACATCGACGAGCTCGAAGGAACGCCCGAGACGCTGCAGCTTCGGCAGCAGGACTTCGCGCAGGCGCCCGACGACGCGTACGCGGTGCTGTGGTCGGCGGCGGGCGGCTTCGGCGACCCGCTCGAGCGCGACCCAGCGAGAGTCGCCGCCGATGTCCACAACGGCGATGTCTCGCCTGCGACCGCGCTGGCGGTCTACGGCGTGGTGCTGAGCGGCACAGGCACGGTGGAGACGGATGCGACGCGCCGCAGGCGCGAGGCGGAGCGCCTCGCGCGCCTCGAGCGTGCTGTGAAGCCCGCGGGCGCGCTGCGCACGCTGGACGGCGCGGTGCGCTTTCTCGCCACCGAGAATCTCGCGGTGCGCGAGGTAGGCCGCGCGCTGCACTTCGCCTGTGCAAGCTGCGCCACGGACCTCGGGCCATTGGGCGGCAACTACAAGGAGCGCTGCGCGCGCGATGACCGGCCGATCGAAGCCTCGAATCCCATCGTCGGCGATCCCAGGCGCTTCATCGATCCGCTGCCCCAATTCCGCCAGTTCTGCTGCCCGGGCTGCGGGCGGCTGATCGAAAACGAAATCGCACGCGCCAACGATCCGCTACTACGCGACATCGAGTTGCGGCTGAAATAGAGGACCAGCGGTCTCCGACCCGCACCCTCGCCCGCCACTCAGCCCGGCGCGTCGAGGCCCGGATCGCGTTGGATGCTGGCGAGAAGCGGGGGGCGATGGGGCGACCAGCCGAGCTCGCTCCTCGCGCGCGTGGCGCGCACCCGGCTGTTGGAGCCGTACGAGTACGCGACGGGTCCCTCACCCAGCTCAGCCGCGGCTTCCTCGACCGACATCGGCGCGGTTTTTCCGCCGAACCCCAGCGCGCGGCTGATCGCCTCGCAGGCCTGGCGCATCGAGTTCTCGCCGTTCTCCGCGTAGTAGAACGCGCCGGCGGGCGCCTTCTGCACCGCGAGCAGGTATAGATCGACCAGGTCGTCGAGATGCACGTTGGACCAGATGTTCTCGCCGCGTCCGACGTGCCGGGCGACGCCGTGCTTTCTTGCCAACCGGGCGAGACGCGGGATCTGGATGCTCTCACGGTGAACGCCATGCCCCGTCCCGTAGATCAGACTCGGACAGATCACGACGGCCTTCACGCCGTTCCTCGCTGCATCCAGCACGGCCTGGTTCACCGCGACGCGGGCGACCCGCCCCGGCCCCGGCCGCACCGGCGTGTCGTCGTGATAGATCCTGTCGGTCGGCTCGCCCGCCGCCTGATCGCCGACGATGCTCGAGCCGCTCGTATGCAGAAAGAGCTTGCCGCTGCCCGAGAGCGCCGCAATCATCGATTCGACCGACTTGCCGTGGTCCGCGTCCGCAGTGTTGATCACGGCGTTCGCCTCGCGCGCCGAGCGCTCCAGCAGGGCCGAATCGCCCAGCGTTCCGAGAACGGGTTCGATGCCTTGCGCGCGGACCTCTTCGGCGCGCGCCGGGGTGCGAACCAGTCCCGCCACCTGGTGACCGGCGGCGCGCAGCGCCGCCGCCACCGAACCGCCGATGTATCCGGAGGCGCCCGTCAGAAAGATCCGCATGCCGAGCCTTTCGTCCCCGGGGAGCGCGCCTGCGCTACAGCCCCAGGTAGTAGCGCTTCACCATGTCGTTGCCGCGCAGGTCGGCGGCGCTCTTGCCCTCGAACGCGATCTCGCCGTGAACGATGATGTAGCCGCGGTCGGCGATCTTGATCGCCTGGTTGAAATTCTGCTCAGCCATCAGCACGGTGAGATCGCGGCGCTCCTTGAGCTCCTTGATCTTCGCGATCATGCGGTTGACCAGGATCGGGGCGAGGCCGACCGAGGGCTCGTCCACCAGCAGGATGCGCGGCTCCGACATGAGGGCGCGCGCGACCGCCACCATCTGCTGCTCGCCGCCGCTCATGCTGCCGGCGAGCTGCCG
>JBFKUL010000346.1:0-2974 GCA_041635755.1 Burkholderiales bacterium
GAGATCGAACCCGGCATCATCCTCGGGCAGAAGATGATTCCCGTGGAGCGTGTCGGGTGCTACGTGCCGGGCGGCAAGTTTCCGCTGGTGGCCTCGGCGATTATGAGCGTTGGCACGGCCAAGGCGGCGGGCGTGTCGTACGTCGTCTCGTGCGCGCCGCCGCGCGATGCCGAGGGCATGTATCCGTACACGCTCTACGCGCTGCACCGCGCCGGCGCGGACGAAATCTACAATCTCGGCGGTGTCCAGGCGATGGCGGCCATGTCCTACGGCTGCGTAGGCATCAAGCCGGTCGACATGATCACCGGCGCGGGCAATGCGTTCGTTGCCGAAGCGAAGCGCCAGCTCTTTGGCACCGTCGGCATCGACCTGCTCGCGGGGCCGACCGAAATCCTGATCATCGCCGACCACTCTGCCGACGCGGCACTGGTGGCTACCGACCTGCTCGGCCAAGCCGAACACGGCCCAGACAGTCCGGCGTGGCTGGTGACCACTTCGCGCAAGCTGGGTGAAGCCGTTTTGAGGGAGGTCGAACGCCAGCTCGCCACCCTGCCCACGCGCAAGACGGCCGAGCCCGCGTGGCGCGACCACGGCGAGATCGTCGTGGTCGACTCCCCGGACGAGGCGATCGCGCTTTCGGACGAGTACGCGCCGGAGCATCTCGAGGTGATGAGCTCGGACAACCCGTACTACCTGAAGCGCCTGAAGAACTACGGCAGCCTGTTTCTCGGTGAAGAAAGCACCGTGGCCTACGGCGATAAGGGCGTGGGAACGAATCACACGCTGCCCACCGGCCGGGCGGCCCGCTACACGGGCGGACTCTGGGTTGGCAAGTTCATCAAGACCGTGACGTATCAGTACCTGACCCGGGCCGCGAGCGCCCGCATCGCGCCGATCATGTCGCGCATTTGCGACGTGGAGGGCATGCAGGCCCACAAGATCACCGCTGACGTGCGTGAAAAACGCTACGCAGGCTGACGAAGCCGTACAACCAAAGGAGATGACCATGGAAAAGAAGATTCGCGATCCCCGCGCGCCGGCGACTTCACGGCGCAAGTTCCTATCCGACCTTGCGGCGCTCTCGGGCGGCGCACTGGCCGCCGGCTCGCTCGGCCTGCCCGCCTGGGCGCAGACCAAGTCGAGCAAGACCGGCACCGTGCGCGTCTGGGGCGAGCCCGGCCCGTACGCTGGCGTCGCGGTTGACGCGATGAACGAATGGGCCAAGAGCTTTGCGCCGGGCCTGACGTTCAAGCTCGAAACGCTCGCCTGGGACGGCGTCTACGTGAAACTGATGACCGACCTCTCTGCGCGCAACCCCGCACACTGCATCTCGGTCGAGTCCCCGATCGCCTATCAACTGATGGCCGAGCAGCTGCTCGAGCCGCTCGACGACGTGGTCGACAAGGTCGGCCGCAACCGGCTGATCGACGGCGTAAAGTGGGAATACTGGGGCGCCTGGCGCGGCAAGCAGTACATCCTTCCCGCGCACCATCAGCCACACCTGCTCGTAGTGCGCATGGACGTCATCAAGGAGCTCGGTCTGGGCGACCCCGACAAGTGGGACTGGAACGACCTGCGCAACGCCGCCAAAACCGTCAGCGAGAAGAAGAAGGACATGGCCGGGATCTCGTTGGCGCTCGGCCGTAACCTGTGCACCGACTACCACTTCGCAGCGCTGCTGCACTCGGCCGGCGGACGCATGTTCGATCCCTCGAACAAGTTCGAGGTCGTGTTCGACTCGCCCGCCACGGTCGAAGCGCTGGAGTACGTCAAGTCGCTCGAGCCCTATATGCCGAAGGGCTCGGTAAGCTACAGCTTCCTCCAGGTGGTCGACTCGATCGTCACCGGGCGCGCGGCGATCTCGTTCTACTGGGGCCGTCCCTACGGGCGCGCGGCGGAGGAGAACAAGCCGGTGTTCGAGAACCTTCAATCGTTCAACCATGCGCGCCATCCGAAGACCGGACGGCGCTCGAACTGGAACGACTTCCAAGGCTGGTGCGTGCCGAAGCCGAACAACGACTACATCGCGGAGGTCAAGGCAGCGCTCGCTTACTACCAGACAAGCCAGGACTGGCTGGTGCGCTACTGCCATTCGCTGATGCCGAACGTGTCGCCGGTTTACAAGGACGTGCTGCAGAACCCGAAGCTGCAGACCCACCCCTTCTTCGAGACGAAGAAGGACACGATCATGAACTACTACGTCAACGCACTGGCGCACTCCTCGACGACGGGCAACGAGCTCCTGCAAGGGGTCAACCCGCTCGCCGGCATCGTGCATGGGCGCTCGATCCTCGCGCAGACGGTGCAGAAGGTCGTGGTCGACAATTGGAAGGCGGCCGACGCCGCGAAATGGGGTGCGAAGGAGCTCGAGCAGGTGCGCAATGAGAATGCGCGCCTGATCGCCTAGGCCACCGAGCCGGTCGGGGCGAGGCAACCCGGTTGCCTCGCCCCAGCTCGCCCCTGTCATTCGACAATGGCCGCACAGCCGCAATGGAAGAAGGCCGACAACCGCATCGGCGTGCTGTTCATCCTGCCGTTCGTCGTGGCGGCGCTCGTGTTCATGGTGTACCCCGTGGCCGAGGCGGTGCGGCTCGCGTTCTTTCATCACAACCCGCTCAACCCCGCGGGCAGCCGCTTCGCGGGACTGGATAACTTCCGCACCATCTTTGCCGATCCCCTGTTCTGGCAGTCGTTGCGCCAGGCGGCCGTCTGGACCGGCTCGTCGATCGCCATGCAGACGGTCATCGGTGTGGCGCTCGCGCTGCTCCTGCACCTGCCGTTGCGCGGCATTGCGATTTTCCGGGGCCTGCTGTTGTTTCCGTACATCGTGCCGACGGTCGTGATCGCGCTGGTGCTGCAGTGGATGCTGAACGCCGAAACCGGCGTCGTGAACTGGACCCTGAGGGGCGCGGGCCTGATCGACGAGAATATCTACTGGCTCGCGCAGCCCGACATGGCGATGCTTTCGACGATC
>JBFKUL010000347.1:0-2950 GCA_041635755.1 Burkholderiales bacterium
GAAGCGCAGCCCGAGCTGCGCGGCGAGCGCACCGCTGTAGTCCGACGAGCCGAGCAGCCATACCTGCGGCGCGCCGTCGACCTCGGGCTGCAGCCGTACCCGCTTGTGCGGGTGCTCATCGGGCAGGCTGCCGTCGAGATGACCCACCAGCTCCCAGACCTGCTCCGGGAAGCGCTCCGCGTCGGGAATGCGTCCGCCACCGACCGCCTGCGCCGTGCGTGCATCGCCGCCCGGCGCACGGCCGATGCCCAGATCGATGCGCCCCGGATAGAGCGCCTCGAGCATACGGAACACTTCGGCGACCTTGAAGGCGCTGTAGTAGGGCAGCAGGACACCGCCGGTACCGATACGCATGCGCCGGGTTTCCGCGCCGAGCCGCGCCAGGAGGATTTCCGGGCAGGGATCGGCGAGCGCCGCGATCGCGTGGTGCTCGGCAAGCCAGTAACGCTGATAGCCCAGCGCCTCGACACGGCGGGCGAGCGCCAGCGTTTCCTCGAGGGCGCGCCGCGCGCCGAGGCCGCTGATCACCGGCGACTGGTCAAGAACGGAGAGCTTCACCGGCCGCATGGTACAGGCCGCAACCGCCGTCGCTGGCCGGCGACACTGAAATACGTGGCGGATCAGGGACATCCCCGGGGCAAGGCGCGCCCTGTCGCTGCGCAGTGACGAAAACACCGCTTTGGCGGGGGCGTTGTCGGATCATCGCCGATGCGCAACCTTCTGAGGGAAAGGGTTTTTTTGCTACGTGGCATGGCGCTTGCATGGGAATCAGTCAATTTCCGTCGCGCGAGTGAAATTGTTCATGGAAGGGGCCAAAAGCCACCCGGTTGTCATCATTGCCGCAATCATCGTGCTGCTCGTGAGCGCCATGGGCGCCGCGGCATTAAGCGGACTGCTGCCGGCGGCGTCCTCGAAGCTCGAGGACCCGGCCACCATCGCCGCGCGAGAGGCAGGTGCGCCGTTGGAAAAGCAAACCGGCGGCACGGCGTCTCAGGCTGCGGCCTGCGCGCAATGCGGCGTGATCGAGTCGATCCGCATGGTCGAGATCGACGGCGCAGGAACGGGCCTCGGTGCCGTGGCGGGCGGGGTCACCGGCGCGGTGGTCGGCAACCAGTTCGGCAGCGGCGGGGGCAAGACCGCGATGACGGTTGCCGGCGCTGCGGGCGGCGCCTACGCGGGCAATACGATCGAGAAACGCTTGAAGCGAACCACCGCCTACCGCATCACGCTGCGCATGGACGATGGCACCTACCGCACGCTGTCGCAGCCTGAGGCGCCGCGCTTCGCCGTAGGCGAGCGGGTGCGCATTGCGAAAGGTCAGATGCTGGAGCGCGTATAGCGCGCACCGCGAATTACGAGAACGGAAACGAACATGCAAGGCATTCGACCCAAACTTGATCTGTCGGTCCTGCTGCAGGCGATCGGCGGATTCGTGTTGCTGACGCTGGTGATGTTCGGCGCCGCCGCCACCGTCTACAAGCTGATTTCGCCCGGCGGGTGGCTGGCGCAGTTCTTCGGCGCCGGATTAACCGGCATCGCGGCCGCGCTCGCCGGCATTCTCGTGATCGCGGGCATCGCCTCGATCTCGCGCGCCTGGCTCGCCCACATGAAGCGCGTCCAGCTGTCGAACCTGCTGGTCTATTCCTTCGCGGCGGCCGGCTTTCTCTACGCCGCGCAGCTGCTGTTCGGCGGAGGCAGCTGAGCCGGCAAGAATTCCCAACAAAAAAGCAGTTTCACCCCTGGGCCCGTCTTCTCCCCCTGCAGACGGGCCCTCTTTTTTTTGCTCGCGGGCAGCGAAAGCGCGCTGACGCTACTTCCGGCTGGTGACTTCCACCAAGTGATAACCGAACTGGGTTTTGACCGGGCCCTGCACCTTGCCGACCTCGGCCTTGAACACGACGTCGTCGAACTCCTTGACCATCATGCCGGGCCCGAAGGTGCCGAGGTCGCCGCCCTGTTTGCCGGAGGGGCACTGGGAATGCTTGCGCGCGAGATCCGCGAAATCCGCGCCCGATTCGATCTGCGTCTTGATGTCCTGGCAGGACTTCTCGCTCGAAACCAGGATATGGCGTGCGCTCGCTTGGGTCATGGGCTTCTCCTCTAGGGGGTTGCTGCAAGGCGCGGTAGCACGCGGAGAGTCGCTGCCGCGATGAGCACTGAGGCCCGATGATCGCGCGATGGGACGGCCGGCGCAACCCGTCCGCGCCGCACGTTCAGGCGCTGGCGCCGTTGACCACGCGGTTGCGCACTTCGTTCGCGGTGCGCAACGCGTTTCGCGTTATCTGACCTCACCGGCGCAGACGGCGCGCCTTCGCTAGACTGCGATCGGAGCCTTGATCGCCGGGTGCGGCTCGTAGCCCTCGAGCGTGAAGTCCTCGTAGCGGAACGCGAACAGGTCCGTGACTTGGGCGTTGAGCTTGATGCGCGGAAACGGACGCGGCGAGCGCGCGAGCTGCTCGCGGGCCTGCTCGAAGTGGTTGTTGTACAGATGCGCGTCGCCCAGCGTGAGCACGAAATCGCCGGGTTCGAGGCGGCACACCTGCGCCACCATCAGCGTCAACAGCGCGTAGGAAGCGATGTTGAACGGCACGCCGAGGAACAGGTCGGCGCTGCGCTGATAGAGCTGGCAGGACAGCCGGTCCTCCGCAACGTAAAACTGGAACAGCGCGTGGCACGGCGGCAGTGCCATGCGGTCGACGTCCGCCGGGTTCCAGGCACTGACGATGTGGCGGCGCGAGTCGGGCTTGGTGCGGATAGCTTCCAGCACCTGGGCGATCTGGTCGATCTCGCGCCCGTCGGGCGTGCGCCAGTGGCGCCACTGGTAGCCGTATACAGGACCGAGCTCGCCCTGTGCGTCGGCCCACTCGTTCCAGATGCTGACACCGCGCTCCTGCAGCCACTTGACGTTGGTGTCGCCGCGCAAGAACCAGAGCAGCTCGTAGATGATCGA
>JBFKUL010000348.1:0-2897 GCA_041635755.1 Burkholderiales bacterium
CAAGCGCCTCCTTGAGCTCCTCGAAGGCGAACACGCGATCCACCACGGGCTTGACCTCGTGCTGCGCGACCGCGCGCAGCATCGCCTCGAAGCCGTCGCGGTGCCCGACGGTGATGCCCTGCAGGCGAACCTGGCGCGTCACCACGCGCCCGAGCTGCGCCGAGAGCGTGCCGCCCGAGAGTACGCCGATCATCGAGAGGGTGCCGCCGGGACGGATGCAGAGCAGCGACTGCGGCAGGGTCTTCTCGCCGCCCAGCTCGACGATGTGGTCGTAGCCGCGCCCATGGGTGATGTCGCGCGTCGCCTTGGCCCATTCCGGCGTCGCCTTGTAGTTGATCGTGGCGTCGGCGCCCATCTTTTTCACGCGCGCGATCTTCTCGTCGCTCGACGAAATGACCGTGACGTGCGCGCCGAGCAACTTGGCGAATTGCAGCGCGTAAAGCGCTACGCCGCCCGTGCCCTGCACCAGAACTTTGGAGCCCGGGCCGAGCGCCTCGTAGGTGACGAGCGCGCTCCAGGCGGTGAGCGCGGCGCAGGGCAGCGTCGCCGCCTCCTCGTGCGACAGGTACGAGGGCACCTTTGCGACGCCGGCCTCGGGCAGGCACATCAGCTCGGTCATAGTGCCGTCGATCGGTCCACCGAGCGTCTTGGTGAGGCGCTCCAGATCGCACGCGCCGCCGATCCAGCCTTGGTTGAAGCACGGGCAGGCCCGATCGCCGACTTTGACGCGCGTGACACCGGCGCCGATCTCGATCACCTCGCCGACGCCGTCGGACAGCGGGATCAATGGCAACGTGCCGGTGTGCGCGCCGTAGCCGCGATTCGGTACCACGAGGTCGCGAAAATTGAGCGAGGCGGCCTTCATGCGCAGCAGCACCTGCCCGGGGCCGGGCTTGGGGTCGGGGCGCTGGGCAATCTTCAGATGCTCCATGCCCCAGTCGTCCTGGATCTGGAAAACTTTCATGGCAGGCTCGGCAGAAGGTGCGGGCGCAGGAATTGTCGCACGCGCGCAGCGCGCAAGCGATCAGGCCCGTTCACGCTCGCGTTGCCGCGCGCACCGGAGTGACCAGTTCAACTCGGCTTGATGTTCTGGTTCACGCGGAACAGATTCCCCGGATCGACCTTGCGCTTGATCTTGGAGAGGCGATTGTAGTTGTCGCCATAGGCCGCGCGCACGCGGTCCTCGCCTTCCTCCATCATGAAGTTCATGTAGCCCCCGCCCGCGGAGTGCGGATGAACTGCATCCCAGTAACTTTTTGCCCAGTCGGTGATCTTCTGCTTGTTGGCGGGGTCCGGATCGACGCCGACAATCACCTGTGCCCAGTTGGCGTCGCGATAGCTGAACGCGGTGTCGCGTTTTTTCGCCTTGTGCGCCGCGCCGTCGATCGGGTACATGTGCATGGTCGAGTGCGCAGTGGGAAGCTGCGCGCCGTGCTTGACGTTGGCGGCGATCGCGGCGTCGCTCAGTTCCTTGACGAAGGCCGCCTTCCAGTACCACTGCAGCCCGGGCGGATAAAGCGGATCGAAGAAGCTCTGCAGTGCGGGCAGCGGCATCTCGTGCACGCCATGCAGCAGCGGGGAGGCGAACTCGCGCACCGGCTTGAACACCTTGTCGGCCTTTTTTGCAGGCCCGGCGTAGCACCAGACCACGCCGCAGACCTTCCTGCCGTGCAGCGCCTCGGGAAACGGAGGCACGGGCGGCACGGTGACAAACGCGAAGTAGCCGTTGAGCTCCTTCGGCGCCTGGCGGATGAAATCGCCGTACCAGCGCAGGACCTGCGCGCTTTTGCCGATTTCCCAGAAGGTCGGCCCCGCGTGTACGGTGCTGATTGGATGGGTGCGGAACAGGAACGAGGTCACCACTCCGAAGTTGCCGCCGCCGCCGCGCAGCGCCCAGAAGAGATCTTGGTTCTTTTTGGCGCTCGCCGTGACGAGTCGCCCGTCGGCGAGCACCACGTCGGCCGAGATCAGGTTGTCGATGCTCAAGCCGCAAGTGCGCGCGAGGTTGCCCACTCCCCCGCCCAGCGTTAGTCCCGCGACACCGGTGGTCGAGATGATGCCCCCGGGCACGGCTTGGCCGAAGGCGTGCGTGGCGTGGTCGAGGTCGCCAAGCGTACAGCCGCCTTCGACGCGCACCGTACGCGCCGTCGGATCCACGCGGATGCCGCGCATGCGGGCAAGATCGATCACCAGCCCGTCGTTGCATATGCCCAGTCCGCCGGCGTTATGGCCGCCAGCTCGAATCGCGAGCAGCAGTTTGCGCTCGCGCGCGAAATTCACGGCGGCGATGACATCGGCAATGTCCGCACAGCGCGCGATCGCCGCCGGGCGCCGATCGATCATCCCGTTGTAGACCTTGCGCGCGGCGTCGTAACCGGTGTCCCGGGGCTGGATCAGCTCCCCACGCAGCAGCGGTTTGAGTTCGTCGAGGCTCGAGGAGACGGCCATGGCGGTACCTCCGTTCGTAGAGATGGGCCATTCCTGCTCCGCCGGTGATGTAAGGCTCGGTTCGCTCCGACCCTGCGGGCAGGACGCATTTGCGCGGTGCAATAGAATTTCTGATGCTTCGCGATTTGTGATCGGGGCACGCGTGACGCGCTGCATGACCCGCCCACACTTGCGCGAAATATCCGCGTCGCGGCGCTAAGAGTCAACACCGGAAAATGTAGCCAGCGGTTCTACCTTCCGCGGTAAGATAGACAGGCCTGTTCCGTCCGCTGGCGCGGCCGAAACGATCGATCGGAGCGGCGCGCGCATAACAGCGCAATGCAGATTGCGCTCGGCAAGCGGGCGGGCCACCATTGACGCATACGTGGTTTCGGGCACCCTGGGGAGATCTGCATGCCTTTGTATCTGATCGAGCGCAATTTCGCGGAAAAGCTGGAAGTCAGCCCGGA
>JBFKUL010000349.1:0-2877 GCA_041635755.1 Burkholderiales bacterium
CCTGATACGCGGGCAGCGCGACCGCCGCCAGAATGCCGATGATCGCGACCACGATCATCAGTTCGATCAGCGTAAAACCACGTTGCAGTTGCTTCATTAAGTTCTCCTTACATGTCGGGGATGTTCCCGCAGGCTCCTAAACGCAATCGCCGTGCCGAGTTCCGCTCCTTGACCGGACAATCTCGATCAACCTCGCCCGAATCTCTTTAACTCTATGTTCCATATCGCTTAATTGTTTGTCATGGAGTGCTGGCCGAGCACCACAAGTCGGCTTGCGCCAGCATGAAGCGTGTACTAGTTCACGTTGTCCAACTGACCATTTTCGTCAGTGGACCTTCATTGCCCGCCCCGCTCTGCGACTCTCTTAGCGAGGTCAGACATGATGGCCTCCATGACGGGAGCCCAGTCGCCACGTGCGCTTTGACGCAGCAGGCGTACTGCCGGATACCACGGCATCGCCTCGCCCCGACGACCGTAGCGCCATTCGGCAACCGCCGGAACCATGATCCAGACCGGTCGCCCGAGCGCCCCGTTCAGGTGAATGACTGACGTGCAAACGCTCACCGTGAGATCTAGCGCGCAGCACAGCGCGGCTGTTTCGTCGTAGTCGGCGATCGCCTCCGGCCAGTGGACGATCTCGACCCCTCCGCTCGCCCGTAAGTCGGCGAGGTCTTCTCGTACTTCGCCGTACTGCAGTGAGATAAAACGGCATCCGCTCACCCGCAGAATCGGCAGCAGGTCCGGAAGCGACAGGCTGCGCAACTGCCGGCGGGTGGTGCGCGTGCCGCCGCGCCACGACAGACCAACGTTGAGTCCGGGTCCGAGCGCAGCGATGCGCTCGCGCCATTTGTGCACCTTCCTGGGATCCGCGCGCAAGTAACCCTCGTGGCGCGGGAAGTCTCCCAGCCGCTTGCGCAGGAAACCCGGCAAGCTGCCAGCGGGCGCGTGGTAGTCGAGCAGCCCGACTTCGCGCAGCCATGGAGGTACCAGCTCGTGCCGGCTGCCGATCACCTTCACCTGCGGAAACGACCGCTGAAACAGCGCGACCAGTCGAGAATCGCACTCAAGCGTCACGGATGCGCCTTGGGTGCACAAATCTGGAATGCATGACGCAAACATGATCTGGTCGCCGAGGCCCTGCTCCGCGCTGACCGCAATCGATTTGCCCTGCAGGGGTTCGCCCTTCCAGGGAGCGAATGGAATCAGCCGCGGCGCCCAGGAACCATCGACCTGCAGCCGGTATTGGTAGTCGGGCCAACCGCGCTCGAAATCGTGACGCCCCAGCACGAGGTGGGCGCGATTCCAGTGCGCGGCGAAATTGTTCGGCTCGTGGCGCAGGACAAATTCATAGGTCCGCTCCGATTCCTCGAAACGCCCGGTGTGGTCGTACGCCGTGCCAAGGTTGACCCGTTGCCAGAGCATCGAACGCGATGTGCCCTTGACCAGCTTCTGCATGATCTCGAGCGCACGGTCATACTCCTCGAGCCGCACACAGGCGAAGCTGAGGTGGTTCTGGGCCGCTACGCTGTAGGGATCGCGTTCGACGGCGTGCTCGAGCACCTCGAGCGCCTCGGCAAAGCGCTCCTTCATCAAATAGCACAAGCCAAGCTCAGTGAGCGCGCGCGCGTGATGCGGACTTTTTTCCAGCGTCTTGCCGAAATACCCGATTGCGCCGTCGAGATCGCCCTGCATCTGGTGCACCGCACCGAGCTCGAAGTAAGCCGTTGTGTTCTCGGGGTCGTAGTAGAGCGCGAGCGAAAGCTCGTCCAGGCAACGCTCGAAATCGCGCGCCCGGCGATGCAAGTGCGCGAGCTCAATGTGCGTCAGGACGTGATCGGGCGCAAGCTCGGCGGCACGACCGAGATGCTCCAGCGCTGCGTCATGATGTCCCGCAAGTCGCTCTAGCCGGCCAGCGAGGAAGCGCGCCCGGGCATGATCGGGCTGCGTCTGCAGCCCCTGGCGCACGAGGCGTTGCGCCTCGGCCGCGTCGCCATCGGTCAGCGCCTGCTCGGCGCCATCGAGCAGACGCTCGATCTCCGTTTGAGCACCGGCCGCAAGGCCGGCTTCGGGTTCCGCTGTCATGTGTGCCGCTCCGAGACCCTCGATGCGCACCAGTCACGCCACATCCCGCGCAGCGCTACTTCCATATCGGTCGCGAAACGCGGCCCGTCGCACAGCCTTGAGCCCGCGATCCGGCTCCTCAGTGACGTACGGATCGCCTCCAGCGCCCCGGGCTGCTGCGCAGCCTCGCACGCTCGGGCCACGTAATCCTCCTTAGACTCGGTTACCCAGTCGCTCATGCCCACAGCACCGAGCAAACTCAGCCCCGAGCGCTCCAGGGTGCCGCGCCCCGCCAGCGTGACGACCGGCACGCCCATCCACAACGCATCACACGTGGTTGCGCCGCCGTTGTAGGGAAACGAATCGAGCGCCACGTCGACACGGTGAAAGAGCGAGTAGTACTCCTCGGGGCCGACGCGGCCGTGCAACGTCAACCGGTCCGCACTCACGCCGCCGTGCTCGAACTGATCGCAGATGCGCTGCCTGGTCAAGCCTCCGGGCACGCCGACCAGCACAAAGCGCGACCCAGGCAAGCGCGCCCCGATCGCGGCCCAGGTCTCGATCACATCTGCTCCGAGCTTGGGAAAATTGTTGAACGAGCCAAACGTGAGAACGCCGGCGGTGGATGCGGGCGCACCACGCACTGCCGGCGCCGAGCGAGGGGGCGAAAAGCACCACATCGATCCCGGAAGGCGCGTCAGCTTCTCCGTGAACCAGCGCTCCGCCTCTCCTGCGGGATCGATGAACGAATCGGTGATTCGGTAATCGATCGCCGCAACACCGCTGGTCGCACCGTAGCCCAAGTAGGTCGCCTGC
>JBFKUL010000350.1:0-2870 GCA_041635755.1 Burkholderiales bacterium
ACGTAGTCCTGCAGCGCCGCCTCGCGCGTGCCGGCGCGCGCGAGGCGCGTCACGAGCGCGATCTTGAACAGCGCCAGGTTGAGCGCGGGAAGCAGCAGGTGGCGCAGCCCGTCCCAGGTGAGAAAGCTCACCTGCACCCCGAGCAGGCTCACGGTATCGCCGCGTCCGGTCGAGGGCAGCCAGCCGAGCATCACCGCGAACACCATGATCATCATCAGGCCGACCCAGAAGGTCGGCAGGCTGAAGCCGAGGATCGACCCGGCCATGATGGTGCGGCTGACCTTCGAGTCGGGGCGCAGCCCTGCGTACATGCCGAGCGGCACGCCGAGCAGAATCGACATCAGCAGCGCGACCAGCGCGAGCTCCATCGTCGCGGGCATGCGCTGCAGGATCAGCTTGAGCGCCGGCTCGGCCTGGACGAACGAGTTGCCGAGGTCGCCCTGCAGCGCGTTGCCGAGAAAGTGCAGGTACTGCTCGTAGAGCGGGCGGTCGAGACCGAGGCGCTTGACGAAGCGCTCGATCTCTTCCTGCGTCATGTCGTCGGAGATGAGGATGTGGACCGGGTCGCCGACCACATGCACACCCACGAACACGATCAGCGACATCACCAGAACCACGATCAGGCTCTGGAGAATGCGCCGGATGATGAAGACCGACACCGTCGCGCTCGATGCGTCCGGTTCCGGTCCGGGCGCGCGCGCCCGGACCGGAAAGGACTTACTTCTTGCTTACGCCCGTGGCAAGCGTGTACTCGTCGGTGCGCGCGTCATAGCTGAAGCCCTTGCGCATCGCCCAGGTGTTGACCTGGTAATGCAGCGGGATGATGCCGACGTCGTCGATCGCGATCTCCGTGGCCCGTGCGAGCAGGCTCTGGCGCTTGGCGTCGTCGACGGTCGAGAGCGCCTCGGCGATCAGCTTGTCGACCTCCGGGTTCGAATAGCGGCCGCGGTTCGAGGCGCCCATGCCCTTGTCGCGGTCGTAGGTGGCGAGCAGCGATTTGAGCGGCGAGGAGGCCTCGCCCGTGCCCGAGCCCCAGCCGACCAGGATGAAGCTGAACTTGGGCCCTTTTTCGGGGCTGCCGGTGGAGGCGTCGCGGAAGAATACGCTGCGCCCCATGGTGGAGACTTGGGTGTCGATGCCGATGCGCGAAAGCATCTGGCCGACCGCCTCGCAGATCTTGGCGTCGTTCGGATAACGGTCGTTGGGACCGTGAATGGTCATGCGAAAGCCGTTCGGCAACCCGGCCTCGGCGAGCAGCTTCTTCGCTCCCTCCGGATCGAAGTCCACCGGCTTGAGCTTCGAGCTGACGCCGAAAAAGCCTTCCGGCAGCAGCTGCCCCGCCTTGATTGCCAGCCCCTCCATCACGTTATTGACGATGGAGTTGCGGTCGATGGCCTTCGAGATGGCCAGGCGCACGCGCCGGTCGCGCAGCGGATTCTTGATGGCGCTGCCGTCCTTCGCCTTGACAAAGGGCGAGTCATCGCGGAAATGGTCGAGGTGCAGATAGATGACCCGGTTCGAGACCACCTGCGAAATGCTCACCCGGCCGTCCTTCTTGAGCTGCTCCATGTCGGTCGAGGGGACCTCGTCGATGATATCGACGTCGCCCGCAAGCAGGGCCGCCACTCGGGACGGGTCGGACTTGATCGGCTTGAAGGTGACCTTTTCCCAGGCCGGCCGCTTGCCCCAGTAGAGCGGGTTGCGCTGCATGACAATGCGGTTGCCGGGCGCGTACTCCGCGAAGCGGAACGGCCCCGTGCCGATGGCCGCCTTGCCGGAGTTGTAATCGGAGGTCTTGGCGCCGCTGCCATGCTTCTTCGAGATGATGAAGATGGTGGACACGTCGTTCGGCATCAGCGGGTACGGCTCGGCAGTCTTGATGTGCACCGTGTGGTCGTCCACCCGAGTGACCGTCTTGCCCTTGGTGTAGGTGCCGAAGCTCGAGGGACTGCCCTCGACGTCCGGGGCGCGCGCGAACGTGAACACGACGTCGTCCGCGGTGAACGGCGTGCCGTCGTGGAACTTGACGTCCTTGCGCAGCTTGAATTCCCATGTCGTGGCATCGATCGCCTTCCACGATTCGGCTAAGCCCGGCACCAGACGTTGGCGCGCGTCCTGGTCGACCAGGGCCTCGAAGATGTGGCTCAGCATCGAGTTGTTCGGCGATAGGTTGTGGAAGTGCGGGTCCATCGCCGTAGGCTCCGAGGCTACGCCGATGCGCAACTCCTGCGCCGCCGCAGGCGCCGACCAGGCGAGCGCCGAAACGAGCAGCGCGGCGAAAAAATGCCGTGCAGTAAACATGGGATCCCCTCCTCGTTCTAGGTATGAGCTACGGGCGCCATTATCGACGGCTGGGTGAGCCGGCGCAATGCGTTTGACGGCTCGGCGCTCACGGCACCCGGTACTCCACGGTCCAATAGTAATCGAGCAGCGCCCAGCGCGGCGCCGCGTCCCAGCGTGCGAGCCGTGCGGCCACTTCCTCCTGGGTGGGAAAATTCTTCAGCACCCGGTGCTCGCTGCCCTCCGCGAGCCGGCGCATCTGATAGGTGTTGCCCTCCCCATCGCTGCCGGCAAGCGGGCTGCTATTACCCTCGACGTAACGGTTGTCCAGAAAAATCACGCGCGCTCCGGGAGCGAGCCGCGCGTGCAGCCCGGAGAGGAACGCGTCCAGACGGCCCTTGGGCACGTGGGACCACCAGAACCCCGCGAAGCAGCCGTCAAAACGCTGCGGCCAGGCCGGCAGCGCGTACGCATCGGCGAGCGCGAAGCGCACGTTGTTGCGCGGATAGGGCTTCACCCGCGCGAGTGCGTGGGTTTCCTCGGCCGCGTCCAAGGCGAGCACGCTCGCGGCCTCGGCGGCGAGGAACGGG
>JBFKUL010000351.1:0-2861 GCA_041635755.1 Burkholderiales bacterium
CCTCGAGCTCGGGGACGGCTCGCGCGACCCACGCGGTAAAGGTATTCGAATTGGGTCCCGGCCACGCCGTGTATTCGCTTGCGTAGGGATAGGCACGCGCCGCCTTGTCGATTCGGGCGATCAACGCGTCCACCTCCGCGCCACGCTTGTCTGCGAGCAGCTCGGGCTCGTTACCGAACCAGCGCGCGTCGGGTGCGCGCTCACGGATGGCAAGCGCCGAATCCGTCCAGCGCAGCCGCCACCCGATCACCTCGTAGACCGTGTAGCGCATGGCGCCGGTCGGTTTGACCGCGATCCAGGTGTGCACGGCGAACTTGCCGCGCCAACCGATGGTGCGTGCGCCATAGACCTGCACCACCGCTTCGCGCGTGAGCGCTGGATCGGGTGCGCTGCCGACCGGTGCACGGCTCGCACCACGCCAGTCACTCGAGGAACTGCAACTGCCAGCCACCAGCGCGAAGGCGGCCAAAGCAAGCAAAACGGCAAATGATGCGCGTCGGCGATGCGTCATGGGGCAATGATGGCGCGCGGGCGCGCAAAGGGGAACTGCTTTGAGACCTGCGCGCCGCGCCGAGGTTCGACGCCTGTTCACGCCGGAGGGTGGTCGGCGCCTCGACTCTTCGCGAATTAACGCGGCGGCAACGCTCGTGCGCGCGCGGGGCTGCGAAAGCGAATGTTGACGATGCCGATCAGTGCAGACCCGCGGACGGGCCGCCTTCGAGCGGATCCCAAAGCTCGAGGCTGCGTCCGGGAGCAAGGGACTCGCGGACGTACCGGGCCACGTCCTGATCGTCGATGAAGCTGGCCGAGGATTCGGCGCGCAGGATCCTCGCCGAGTCCTGCGGCCGCGCGATGGCGTAGCCCTGCACGTAGTCGATACCGACCCGCGCAAGAGACTCGACGGTGGCGCGATCCTCGGCCCATTCGGCGATGCTCTTCATGCCGAGGTTGCGCGCCAGCTCGACGATCGCCTCCACAATCGCCAGATTCGCCGGATGCTTGTTGATCCCGGTGATGAAGCTGCCGTCGATCTTGACCGCGTCCGCCGGCAACTCCTTCAGGTAGGAGAACGAGGTATACCCGGCACCGAAGTCGTCCAGCGCGATCTTGGCGCCGAAGCCGCGAACCTTGTCGATAAAGCGCCGCGTATTCTCGAGATCGTGCAGCGCGACGCTCTCGGTGATCTCGATGCAAAGCCGCTCCGCAGCGCGCCCATGGCGCGCGAGCATCGCGAACGCATCGTGCACAAATTTCTCGTCGTTCAGCGAAGCACCGCTCAAATTCATGCAAACGAAGCGGGTCCTCTTCAGTACATCGTGGTAGCGGTCGAGCCATGACAACGTGTTCGCAAGCACCCAGCGGTCGATGACCGCCGCGCGGCCGTTATTCTCCGCCGCGGCGATGAGATTGCCGGCCGGCGTGACGCTGCCGTCGCGCTCGCGCATGCGCACCAGCACCTCGAAGTTGAGCGAATCGTAAGGTGCGCTGAGCGACATGATCGGCTGCATCATCAGGAACAGGCCGTCGGGCGCGACCCCGGCGCCGAGATTCTGCACCAGGCGCATTTCGCGCTCGCGCTCGACGAACTCCGGCGAGCCACGCTCATAGATCGTCAGGCCGTCGCCGCTCGTCCTTTTCGCGGCGCGGCAGGCGCGGTCGGCCATCGAGATCGCATCCTTCACGCGCAGGTCCTGCGCGACCTCGATCAACCCCATCGAGCCTTTCACCTGGAACGCCTTGTCGCCGGTCAGGTAATTCGAGGTTTCGAGCCGGGCGATGATGGCGCGGCACATGCGCGCCGCTTCCGCGACTTCAGTGTTGCGGAACACCACGACGAATTCGTCTCCGCCGATGCGCCCCACCACGTGCCCGTCGTGCAGCATCTCGCCGACCCGCTGGCACACCTGCTTCAGGACCTCGTCGCCCGCAATATGGCCGAACAGATCGTTGATCAACTTAAAGCGGTCGAGGTCGAGATAGCCGATCGACAGGGGCTCGCCGTTGGGCACGCGCTGCATCGCGTCTTCGAGCGCGGTCTCGATTCCCCGGCGGTTGAGCACTCCCGTGAGTGGATCGTGCTCGGCGAGAAAACGCAGCTTCTCGGTCGCCTTGTACTTGTCCGTGATGTCCTGCAGCGAACCTTCGACCTTGTCTGCGTTCAGCGTTGCCTTGACCAGGAAGCGCTTCGGCTCGCTATCCGAGCGATCGAAGCTGCGGACTTCCATTTCCTGGTCGGCCCCCTGCTTGGTCACGTCCTGCAGGCGCCGCCATGCGCCCTGCTCGAAGTGGTCGCTCCAGTGCTCGCGCCGCCGGCCCGACGGATCCACGTCCAGCATCTGCGTGAGCGCCGGATTGACGCGCTCGAAGAAGCCGTTGCGATCGAGCGTGAACAGACCGATCGGAATCGCCTCGTAGGTGCCGCGAAGCTCCGCCTGCGCCCGCACGCGCTCCTGGCGCTCCTGGCGCATCTGCTCGGCAATGGCCAGCGCCGCCATCAGGCTTGAGCTGAACGCAGCGGTGATGCTGTTCACCGCACCGATCAGGCCCTTGAAGCCGAGCGCGGCCGCGATGACTTCGTAGAAACCCGAAAAGAGCACGATGCCGAGCGACGCGCCGTACCACATCGCGACCCGGGAATGCGTGACCAGCAGGATGCGCCCAAGCAGGAACACCAGGATGGCGATGCCGGCCGCGGCGGTAAACCAAAGGAAGGGCAGAAACCGCGAGAACGGCAACACCGCCGCCACCACGAGCAGCGCGACGCTCGACCAGAGCGCGATCTGCAACAGCCAGGGGTAACCGACGCGCTTCAGATCCTCGCGAAACAGCTGGCTGAACAGCGTGTAGGTCAGCGCGTAGTA
>JBFKUL010000352.1:0-2847 GCA_041635755.1 Burkholderiales bacterium
ATCCGGCACGCGAGCGAAACCGCGATCCTGTCGGCGAACTACATCGCGGCGCGGCTGGCGCCGCATTTCCGCGTGCTGTATTCGGGCAAGAACGGGCGCGTCGCCCATGAGTGCATCCTCGACCTGCGCGAGCTGAAGGACGATTACGGCGTGAGCGCCGAGGATGTCGCCAAGCGCCTCATGGACTACGGCTTTCACGCGCCGACGCTCTCATTCCCGGTCGCCGATACGCTGATGGTCGAGCCTACCGAAAGCGAGGCCAAGCCCGAGCTCGACCGCTTTTGCGACGCGATGATCGCGATCCACGGCGAGCTGCAGAAGCTCAAGCGCGGCGACTGGGACGCAGAAGACAACCCGTTGCGTAACGCCCCGCACACCGCGGAGGAGCTCGCGGGCGACTGGAAGCACCCCTACACGCGCGAGGAAGCAGTCTACCCGCTGCCGGCGCTGCGCGCGTTCAAGTACTGGCCGCCGGTCAAACGCCTCGACCAGGTGTACGGCGACCGCCATTTCTTCTGCGCCTGTCCACCGCCGGAGGTCTGGGCGGAGGACCACGAGGGCGCCAGCGCCTAGGCGCCGCGCCCCGCTACAATCCCCGCGGGAGGCGCAACGCGTGGCCGGCACGCTTGGCACGTTCGACTACGTCATCGTCGGTGCGGGCACCGCGGGCTGCGTGCTCGCGAACCGCCTCTCGGCCGATGCCGATGTTTCGGTGCTGCTCATCGAAGCCGGCGGACGCGACGACTGGATCTGGATCCACATCCCGGTCGGCTATCTGTACTGCATCGGCAACCCGCGCACCGACTGGTGCTACAAGACCGAGCCCTGCGCGGGCCTGAACGGGCGCTCGATCCTGTACGCGCGCGGCAAGGTGCTCGGCGGCTGCTCGTCGATCAACGCCATGATCTACATGCGCGGCCAGAGCCGTGACTACGACGAATGGGCGGCGCTCACCGGTGATGCGGGTTGGAGCTGGGACAGCGTGCTGCCGGTGTTCAAGGCTACCGAGGACTACCACCGCGGCGCGAGCGAGTTCCACGGCGCCTCCGGCGAGTGGCGCGTCGAGCCGCAGCGCCTGGGCTGGGAGATCCTCGATGCGTTCCGCGAGGCGATGATCGAGTCGGGCATTCCCGGCACCGAGGACTTCAACCGCGGCAACAACGAGGGTGCGGGCAAGTTCGAGGTGAACCAGAAGCGCGGCGTGCGCTGGAGCGCCTCGAAAGCGTTTCTGCGGCCGGTGATGCAGCGGCCCAATCTCACCGTGGTGACCGATGCGCTGGTGCAGCGACTGCGCATCGAGGGCCGGCGCGTGACCGGGGTCGAGTTCGAGCGCGGCGGCGAGCGCCAGTTCGCGGCGGCGCGCATCGAGACGCTGCTCGCTGCCGGCGCCATCGGCAGCCCGCAGATCCTGCAGCTCTCGGGCGTCGGTCCTGCTCCGCTCCTTAAGCAGAACGGCATCGGTGTGGTGCACGAGCTTTCGGGCGTCGGCGAGAATCTGCAGGATCACCTGCAGCTGCGCATGGCCTTCAAGGTGCAGAACGTGGTGACATTGAACCAGCTTGCCAACAGCTGGCTCGGCAAGGCGAAGATGGGACTCGAGTACCTGCTGCACCGCACCGGCCCGCTCACCATGGCGCCGTCGCAGCTCGGCGGCTTCACCCGCTCATCCAGCGAGCACGCCACGCCCAACATCGAGTACCACGTGCAGCCACTTTCGCTCGACAAGTTCGGCGATCCGCTGCACCGCTTTCCCGCCTTCAC
Organism: Burkholderiales bacterium; assembly: GCA_041635755.1. Classification (GTDB taxonomy): domain Bacteria; phylum Pseudomonadota; class Gammaproteobacteria; order Burkholderiales; family SG8-39; genus JBFKUL01. Next base: position 1,762 of record JBFKUL010000352.1, read on the forward strand.
GGCGTCCGTGTGCAACCTGCGCCCGACCTCGCGCGGCTCGGTGCGCATCAAGTCCGCCGATCCGCGTGCGGCACCCGCGATCGACCCGAACTACCTCTCGACACCCGAGGATCATCAGGTGGCGGCCGACGGACTGCGCCTGACGCGTCGCATCGCCGGGGCGAAGGCGCTGGCCAAGTACCGGCCCGAGGAGTTCGTGCCCGGAGCGAGCCACCAGAGTGACGCCGAGCTTGTGAAGGCGGCAGGCAATGTCGGCACCACGATCTTTCACCCGGTGGGCACCTGCCGCATGGGCCGCGCCGATCAGCAGGAAGCGGTGGTCGATGCGCGCCTTCGGGTGCGCGGCCTCGAGCAGCTGCGCGTGATCGACGCTTCGGTGATGCCCACCATCACCTCGGGCAACACCAACGCGCCCACCATCATGATTGCCGAGCGCGGCGCGCAGATGCTGCGCGCGGATCGCCGCCAGAAATGAAAAACGCCGCGCAGGCGGCGTTTCGAAGGCAGAGATCGCCGAGACTAGGCGCCGGACTTCTTGCCGAACATCTCCGAGTAACTGAAGCTGCCGGTGAAATCGAGGTCCTGATCGGCGGCCATCGGCTCGGATTCGATCAGGCCGCGGCTCTCGAGCTCCTCGAGCATCTCAATCACTTCCTCATCGGAGTAGCGGCGCAGGCGCGCGCGCACTTCGTCGGTGTGAGATTGATCCGGGATGAGACCGAGCACGCGCCGAAACTCGATCGGCACGTTGGAGCTTTGCGTCTCCCACGCCTTGCGGCCCGCTTCGGTCCGCCGGTAGATCCGTTCGGTAGTGGCCATAGTGGCCCTCTCGAATATCAGGATTTCCCCCATGCGCAATGCTCGCACCCACGAGTGCGTTCGCCAAGGGGTCCTTAAATACTTTCACAATCAGGGACCTTGCGGCAAGCGGGGCCGTCAACAGCGCGCCATTGCGCGTCCCCGACCCCGTGGCGAAAATGAAACGCACCGCACCCCTGCCGCACCGCCGGGTCTGACATACATCAAAGCGCCCCGGATTCGTGCCGTTATAAACAGATCAAGGGGTTAGGCAAAGCTCGAACCCCC
>JBFKUL010000353.1:0-2789 GCA_041635755.1 Burkholderiales bacterium
CGCCATCCTGGGGGCCGACGAGTTCGGCTTCGCCACTGCGCCGCTGGTGGTCGAGGGCTGCATCATGATGCGCAAGTGCCACCTCAACACCTGCCCGGTAGGCGTGGCGACGCAGGATCCCGTGTTGCGCAAGCGCTTTACCGGCAAGCCCGAGCACGTCATCAACTACTTCTTCTTCGTCGCCGAGGAAGCGCGCGAGTTGATGGCGAGCCTTGGCGTGCGCAAACTTGAAGAGCTGATCGGCCGCACCGACCTGCTCGACACGAAGAAAGGCGTCGAGCATTGGAAGGCAAAGGGGCTGGACTTCTCGAAAATCTTCTACATGCCGCAGATGCCGGCGGAGGTGGCACGCTTTCGCTGCGAGGAACAGGACCACGGTCTCGACCGGGCGCTCGACAAGAGGCTGATCGAGCTGTCGACGCCGGCGCTCGAGCGCGGCGAGAGGGTCACGATCGACATTCCGATCCGAAACATCAACCGCACTTTCGGTACGATGCTGTCGGCCGAAATCGCCCGGCGCTACGGGCACGAGGGTCTGCCCGACGATACGATCCATGTGCGCCTGGCGGGCTCGGCGGGCCAGAGCTTCGGCGCGTTCCTTGCGCGCGGCGTGACGCTCGATCTGATCGGCGACACCAACGATTACTGCGGCAAGGGGCTTTCGGGCGGGCGCATCTCGGTGCAGCCCTCGCCCAAGTTCCGCGGCGAGCCCACTGAGAACATCATCACCGGCAACGTCGTGCTGTACGGCGCGATTGCGGGCGAAGCCTATTTCCGTGGCGTCGCGGGCGAGCGCTTCGCGGTGCGCAATTCGGGCGCGAACGCAGTCGTCGAAGGGGTCGGCGATCACGGTTGCGAGTACATGACCGGCGGCGCAGTCGCGGTGCTTGGCACCACAGGGCGCAACTTCGCGGCGGGCATGTCCGGTGGCATCGCCTACGTGCTCGACACCGAGGGCGATTTCGTCAAGTACTGCAATACGGCGATGGTCGATCTCGAGCCGGTGCTCACCGAGTCCGAGCAGCAGGCGAAGCTGGCGCGCGAGTTCTGGCACCGAGGCGAGGCCGACGAGGCGATCCTGCGGCGCATGATCGAGAACCATGCGCGCCACACCAACAGCCGGCGCGCCTACGAAATCCTCGAGAAATGGGCGAAGTACCGTTCGCGATTCGTAAAAGTGTTCCCGAAGGAGTATCGGCGCGCGCTCGGCGAGCTCGCCGCGGCGCAGAGCAAGGTCGCCGCCTGAGGGGGCGGGTCACGAACGATGGGAAAGGCTACGGGGTTTCTCGAACATCATCGTCTGGCGGAAGCCGCCGAGGCGCCCGAGTTCCGCAAGCGGCATTACAAGGAGTTCATCCTCGCGCTCTCCGACGACGAGGCGAAGGTCCAGGGTGCGCGCTGCATGGACTGCGGCATTCCGTTCTGCATGAGCGGCTGCCCGGTCAACAACATCATTCCGGATTTCAACGATCTCGTATATCGGCAGGACTGGCAGGCGGCGATCGAGACGCTACACTCGACCAACAACTTTCCGGAGTTCACCGGTCGCATCTGCCCGGCGCCGTGCGAGGAAGCGTGCACATTGCGCATCAACGATGACGCCGTCGGCATCAAGTCGATCGAGCACGCAATCATCGACAAGGCCTGGGAGGAGGGGTGGGTAAAACCCGAGCCCGCCGCCCACAAGACAGGCAGGAAGGTCGCGATCGTCGGTTCGGGTCCGGCGGGCCTTGCTTGTGCGCAGCAGCTTGCGCGCGCGGGCCACGACGTCACGGTATTGGAGAAGAGCGACCGCATCGGTGGGCTGCTGCGCTACGGCATTCCCGATTTCAAGATGGAAAAGGGGCTCATCGACCGGCGGCTCGAGCAGATGAAAGCTGAAGGCGTCGCGTTCCGCCCGGGCGTCTTCGTGGGCAAGGCGCGCCCCGGCAAGGGCATCATCGACGGGGCCACGGAGACGATCGCACCTGACACGCTCCTGGCGGATTTCGACGCGGTAGTCCTGGCGGGCGGCGCTGAGCAGCCGCGCGACCTGCCTGTCCCCGGACGGGAGCTCGACGGCGTTCACTTCGCGATGGAGTTTCTGCCGCTGCAGAACAAGCGCGTGGCGGGCGACACCGGCGTGCCCGACCTGTGGGCAACTGACAAGCATGTCGTCATCATCGGCGGTGGCGACACGGGTTCGGACTGCGTCGGGACTTCCAATCGGCACGGTGCCAAGTCGGTGACGCAGTTCGAGCTGTTGCCGATGCCGCCGGAACTGGATGAGAACCCGGTGTGGCCCTACTGGCCGACGCGTCTGCGCACGTCGTCGTCGCATGAGGAAGGCGTGAACCGCGACTGGTCGGTGGCCACCAAGGCGTTCGTAGGCGAGAACGGCAAGGTCAAGGCGCTCAAGATTGCGCGCCTGGAGTGGAAGGACGGCAAGATGAGCGAAATTCCGGACTCCGAATTCACACTGCCAGCCGACTTGGTGCTTTTTGCGATGGGCTTCGTTTCGCCGATGCAGTCGATGCTCGACGAGTTCGGCGTCGCCAAGGATGCGCGCGGCAACGCCAGAGCGAGCACCGACGGCACCGGATGCTATGCGACGAGCGCCGCCAAGGTTTTCGCCGCAGGCGACGTGCGTCGCGGCCAATCGCTCGTGGTGTGGGCGATCCGCGAGGGGCGGCAATGCGCGCGCGCGGTCGATGAGTTCCTGATGGGGGTCTCTGAACTGCCGCGCTGAGCAAGCAGCCGGGCGAACCTGTGAATCCGCCCCGTACAACCCCGTTCTCTTGCTGCGTCAG
>JBFKUL010000354.1:0-2777 GCA_041635755.1 Burkholderiales bacterium
ATCCGCGCCAGGATCGACGGGAAAGAACAGGCCGGTGTGCTTGATGTACTCGTTCAGCTGCTTACGCGTGACGCCCGCCTGCACCACGGCGTCGAGGTCCTCCTCGTGCACCTCGAGCACATGGTTCATCTGCGAGAGGTCGATGCAGACGCCGCCCTCGATTGCGAGAATGTGCCCCTCGAGCGACGTGCCCACGCCGTAGGGAATCATCGGCACGCGGTGGCGGCGGCAGATGTTGACGATGTCGCGCACCTCTTCGGTGCTGTGCGGGAACACCACCGCGTCGGGCGGCGCGTACGGAAAGTACGACTCGTCCTTGCCGTGATGCTCGCGGATCCCGGCCGAGGTCGTCACGCGGTCGCCGAGCAGCGCCTGCAGCTCGGTGAGCACCGTCTGGTCGAATTCCCGGGCTTTGTTCATCGCCTGCCTCCTCACTGCGCGTGCACGCTCGCGCGTTGAACGGCGCAACGCGTCCGTTCCAACGCGCGAAGTTCGTCCGGCCCAAGCGGTCCGGACGAAGTCATTTTAGCTTGATATCGCCCTCGAACGGCACCTTCACGCCGAGCGACGGAATCTCGAGCGTGACGCGCGCGGGCACCGCTTCGTGGCCCTTGAGCTTGCCGCCTTCGAGCGCTTTCTGCACCGCCTGTTCAATTTCGCGTTGCGAATTCACGCCGACCATCTTGAGGAACTTGCGGATGCTGAGATTGAAGGTTTCCTGATCCATGTCGTCTCCTTGTCGATCTATTTTTTCTTGCGCCGGGCGAGGATCTCGCCCACAAGCTGCTTGCCGAGCTCGACGCCCCACTGGTCGAAGCTGTTGATGTTCCAGATGACACCTTGCACGAACACCTTGTGCTCGTACAGCGCGATCAGGCCGCCGAGGCAGGCGGCATCGAGCCGCTCGAGCGTCAGCGTGCTCGAGGGCCGGTTGCCGGGATAGCGGCGATGCGGCGGCAATGTCGCGTCGTCGCGCCCGAGGGCCAGCGCCTCGGCCTGCGCCGCGGCGTGCGCGGCCAGGATCTCGCGGCGCGCGGGGTCGCCCGGCGCCTCGCCGAGGACGATGAAATCCGCCGGCACCACCTGCGTTCCCTGGTGCAGCAGCTGATGGAACGAGTGCTGGCCGACGGTACCCTCGGCACCCCAGAGCACCGGCGCGGTGGCGTAGGCGATGGGCCGACCCTCGCGGTCCACGCACTTGCCGTTCGATTCCATTTCGAGCTGCTGCAGGTACGCCGGGAGCAGCCTCAATGCGGTCGAGTAGGGGAGCACCGCCTGGGTCGTTGCGCCGAGAAAGTTGACGTTCCAGACGCCGATCAGCGCCATCAGCACGGGCAGATTCTGCGCGAGCGGCGCCTGGGCGAAGTGCTGGTCCATGCGTGCGGCGCCTTCGAGCAGCGCCTGGAAGCGCTCGGGCCCGAAGGCGCACATCGCCGTGAAGCCCACCGGCGACCAGACCGAATAGCGGCCGCCGACCCAGTCCCAGAGCGGCAGCATTTCGGCCACGCCGAACGCCGTTGCCTCGCGCTCGTTGCTCGATACGGCGACAAAATGGCGCTCGAGCGCTGCGCCCTTCGGCAGCTTCGCGGCAAGCCAGCGCTTTGCGGCATTCGCGTTTTCGCGCGTCTCCTGGGTGGTGAAGGTCTTGGAGACCACGATGAACAGGGTCGACTCGGGATCGGCGTCGCGCAGCGCGCGGTCGAGATCCATCGGATCGACGTTGGCCGCGAACGCGATCGCCAGCCCCGGTTCACAGTTCTCGGAGAGCGCATCCACCAGGAGCCGCGGGCCGAGGTCCGAGCCGCCGGTACCCAGGTGTACGAGGCGCGAGATGCGCTTGCCGGTGGCGCCCATCCAGCGTCCCTCGCGCACGCGCGTCGCGAGCTCGCGCATGCGTGCGAGCGCAGCCTTCACTTCGCGAGGCGCGGTCTCTCCGGCACGAAGCGCGCTGTGCCAGGCGGGGCGTGCCTCCGTGCTGTTGATCGGCTTGCCCGCGAGCAGCGCCTCGCGCCAGACCGGCAGACCGCGCTCCTCCGCAAGACGCACGAGCAGCGCAAGCGCCTCTTGATCCAGGCGCTGGCGGGAGTAGTCGAGACGCAGGCCGGGCGCTGCCGCGTGCATGCGCGTAGCGCGTGCGGCGTCCTGCTCGAAGAATCCGCCGAGTCGTGCGCTGGCGCGCGCCTTGGCAAGCGCCTCCAGCTCGCGCCACGCGGCGCATGAGGTGGGTGGCGTGGTGTTCATCGTTCGATGGCGTACAGACGGTAGCGTTCGGATTTGTCGCCCGGTCGGCCGACGTCGGCAACCTTCTTCCAGTTTGCGCCGGGTCCGTCGAACTCCCGGCTGGGATGACCCTGCACCAGCAGCAATGGGCAGGCATCCGGTGAGCGGGGATCGTACTCGTTGGTGCGAATGCCCGCATGGTAATCGAGCGCCGCACGCTGCGGGTCGCCGAGGTTCTTGCCGGCGATGCAGGTCGTGTTCGCGGGGATCTTCGAGCGCAGCTGCAGTGCGACGCCCTGGTAGCTTTTCTGGTAATCGACCCAGGGCAGCCACAGGGTGGCGAACGTGCCCCACAGCAGGATCACGCCGGCCACCCAGCGAACCAGGCTGCGCGTTGCCGACGGCTTCGAGAAGGACACGAAGTAGAGCCATGCGAACGCGAGGACGAGCGCGACGGCCAGCGACGCGGCGTCGAAGCGCACGATGAAACCCGGCGCTGTTTTGAGGAAGTTGTTCGAGATTTTCGCGGGCACGCCGAACATCTTCGCTACGTAGCC
>JBFKUL010000355.1:0-2751 GCA_041635755.1 Burkholderiales bacterium
CGGCGCCGCGCTCGAGGGCAAGGGCGCCGTGGCGTTCAACGCGATCGACCGCGCCGGGCGCATCGTCGCCTCGCGCTTTCGCGAGTATTGCGGCCTCGCGATCTCGCCCGACACCTTCGGGCGCCAGCTCGAGGACGTGTTCCGCGGCGAAACGCGCTTTGTGCGCCCCTACCGGGACGAGCTGCGCTTCGTGTCGCCGCCAGCGGTGCAGCAGCTCACGCGCCCCGTGACGTGGGTAGAGACGCCGGTGCGCGACGATCAGGGCCGGATCATTGCCGCGCTCGGCTTCGGCGAGTACGCCGACGGCCAGTTTGCCGCCATCCTCGCCGCCGCGCGCCCGGGCGCGAGCGGCGAGGTCTATGCCTTCGACGAGCAAGGGGTGATGCTTTCGGACAGCCGCTTCACCCAGGAGCTGGTACGCCGCGATATCCTGCCGCCCGGCGTGACCGCGCCGCTCGCGCTCGAGCTGCGCGAGCCGAACGGCGCGCGGCCGTACACGCGCCTGGCGCAAGCGGCGATCGCCGGCGCGGACGATCCCGAGCAGCGCGTCGGCCTGCTGCTCGAGCCCTACCGCAGCTACCGCGGCAGCGAGGTCATCGGGGCGTGGCGCTGGCTGCCCGAGTACAACCTCGGCGTGGCGATGGAGCTCGATGCGGACGAAGCCTACGCGCCGCTGCGCTACCTCAGGATCGCCTTCGGCGTGGTGTTCGGCGCGCTGGTGGTCGCGGTCATCGTGGCGCTCGTGACCGGCATCTCGGTGCTGCGGCTGCGCCAGCAGATCGGCGAGAGCCGCAAGCTCGGCGCCTACGAGATCGAGCGGCGCATCGACGAGGGCGGCATGGCGATCGTGTATCTCGCGCATCACGCATTGCTCAAGCGCCCGACCGCGGTGAAGCTGCTCAAGCCCGCGCGCGCCACCGACGAGATGATCGCGCGCTTCGAGCGCGAGGTGCGGCTCGCCAGCACGCTCAGCCACCCGAACACCATCGAGATCTTCGATTACGGCCGCACGCGCGACGGACTGTTCTACTACGCGATGGAATATCTCGACGGCCTGACGGTAGCGAAGCTTGTCGAGCGCGGCGGCGCGCTGCCGGTGGCGCGGGTCATCCACCTTCTGCGCCAGATGTGCGCCGGGCTCGCCGAGGCGCATGCGCGGGGGCTCGTGCACCGCGACATCAAGCCCGAGAACATCATGGTGTGCCGCTATGGGGGCGAGCTCGACTTCGTCAAGATCCTCGACTTCGGCCTGGTGAAAAGCCTCTCCGAGCAGCACAGCCGAGATCTGACGCGCACGCTGCGGCTGCTCGGCACGCCGCTCTACATGGCGCCCGAGCGCCTGCGCGATCCGGCCGATGTCGACGGGCGCGCCGACATCTACGCGGTCGGCGCGGTCGCCTACCTGATGCTGACCGGCAAGAAGCTGTTCGAGAGCAGCGACGACCTGTCGCTCACCAGCAAGGTGCTGAACGAGGAGCCCGTGCGCCTCTCCGCCGCCGCGACGCAGCACGTGCCGCGCGAACTCGAGCTGCTGGTCATGGCCTGCCTGGAAAAGCGGCGCGAGGATCGGCCGCAGCGCGTCACCGATCTTACCGAGGCGCTCGATGCGCTCGCCGCCGAGCATCGCTGGACGCCGCAGGACGCCGCGGCCAGCTGGCCCACGGACGCGCCCGAGGCACAACCCAAGGTCGCCTGAGTCGTTATCCGCGCGCCGGCGCTCATTCGGTCAGCGGGCGCGCTGGGACTCGTCGACCAGGCATGCAAGCACCGGGGCCGAACAGCGCTGCTGCGCCTTTTGCGAACCGTTCGAGCGCGAACCCGGCATCCAGTCGGAGCACCTCTCGCACGATGACTTCGTCGTGTTTACGATGAAGTTCGTTTGAGAAGCGCAACTTGGTCGAGCTGCCTCATCGCGGCGCCACCCTCGGCCGCCAATACCGCGCAGCCGGAGCGCGCGCCAGTCTCCTGTGACGCAGGCAAAGTCGGCGAATACGCGATAAGACCGAGTTCTTTGAATTGCTTGGAAAAGCAACCGATCGTCAGGGATCGCCCGAAGCCATAGTCATCGAATCCGTAGCCATCGTCCCAGGGCACTTCGAAATCGTCCACCATGACCACAAAGTCGTTCCAGTGCCCGGCGATCCAGCGCAGCTCCTCGGCCAGCGGGAGACTTTCATACCAGTGCGCATCCAGGTAAAAAAAGACCGGGTTCGGCCAAGGGCGCGCCTTGGCCAGCCGGCGCAGAAAACTTACCGAGTCACCTATCTCGAGGTGAACGTCCTTGCGAGCCTCCAGCCTCCTGCGCGCAAGCAAATGAAATCGCCGGTTGATCTCGCAAGAATGTACGGGTAGACGCGACAAGTGATTCATCCATCCTGTCGTATTCCCTATGTACGTCCCGGTTTCCACGATGCACTCGAACGACATTTTTTCCATGATGCCCGCAAATATGCGCTGGCGGCCCGACTGTCCATTGAAGGCGGTCGTCGCGTCGGGCTCGAATACGGGGCTGTCGAGCATGGCGTCGACCACGGTCTCGAGCGTGCCGATTCTGCGCTTGAGGGATCGAAAGTATCCGACGGATGTCCATCGGCCGATGTTGCGCATGAATCGTCGGACTGCGTTCTTCTTCATGAACTCACCTTCAGTATCCGATGGGTCCGAATCTGCGGGTATGCGATGTGCAGCACCCCGTCATGTGCGCCCTGCAGCAGCCGCGCCTTGCCGAGACCCCGGTGAGCTCGCGGGCGC
>JBFKUL010000356.1:0-2707 GCA_041635755.1 Burkholderiales bacterium
CGACATGCCGTAGGCGCCGATCACCGTATTGGCGAGGATGCCGCCGATCGAGCCGATGGAGATAAAGCTGCCGCCGCCGCGCTCGGCCATGCCCGGCAGCGTCATCGCCGCGAGCCACAGCACGCTTTTGACATTGTTGACGAAGATCTTGTCGAAGGCCTCGTCGGGCAAACCGGTGAGCGGACCGTAGTAGGGATTGGACGCGGCGTTGGCGATCGCGATGTCGATGCGACCCCAGGTCGCGATGGTGTTGTCCACCAGCGCCTGCAGCTCTTCCTTGCGCGAGACGTTGCACGCCTGTCCGAGCACGCTCAGCCCCGCCTGTTCGAACTCGGCGCGCACGGCCTCGACCGCCTCCGCCTTGCGGCTCGAAACCACCACCTTGGCGCCGGCGCGTCCGAGTTCTTCGGCGATCGCCTTGCCGATGCCGCGTGTGGAGCCGGTGATCAGCGCCACCTTGCCGGACAGATCGAACAGGGACTTGGACATCGCAGCGCCTTGAAAGGAACTGAGTTTCAAAGAGTAATCGGGCGGGCGGCGGCTGTCAGCGCGACCGACGCGGGCTCTTGCCGGTCGACGCGACCGATCATTCGATGGCTTGTTCCGCAAGGCGAAACGCGGTACGACTAAGTTGACAGCGAACGAGTGCAAGCAGAATATCGAAACGCGAATCGTTCTACTGCTGCGGTGCACGCACCGTTAGCGAGCGACGCAACTCCCGCACCACCACAATCCGCCGATCCAGGAGACACGCCATGGGCGCACCCGAGTCCACCGTTCCGCTTTCCCCGCCCGGCAGTTCGTTCAGCTACGAGCACGAGGGTGACCGCCAGTTCGCCACCACGCTCGCGCGCGGCCTCGAAGTGCTGCGCTGTTTCACGCCGCTCGAGGCAATGCTCGGCAACAAGGACATCTCGGTGCGCACCGGGCTGCCCAAGCCGACCGTCTCGCGCCTGACCTACACCCTGACCAAGCTGGGCTACCTGCGCCACAACATGCGCATGGGCAAATACCAGCTCGGCTCCGCGGTGCTTTCGATCGGCTACCCGCTGCTCGCCTCGATGAGCGTGCGCCAGGTCGCGCGCCCGCTGATGAAGGAGCTCGCCGATTACTGCAACGGCGCGGTCTCGATGGGCATCCGCGACCGGCTCAACATGGTCTACGTGGAGTCGAGCCGCAGCGGCAACACGACCGCGCAACTGCCCGACATCGGCACCGCCGTGCCGATCGCGGTGGCGACGATTGGGCGCGCGTTTCTCGCCGCCTGCACGCCCGCCGAGCGCGAGGCGGTGCTCAACCAGATGAAGGTCAAGGAGCCCGAGCTGTACCGCAAGAACCGCCCGATGATCGACAAGAGCCTGGAGGACATCCGCAGCCGCGGCTTCTGCCTGTCGCTGGGCGAGCTGCGGCGCGAGATCTATGCGGTGGGCGTGCCGATGCGGCGCACTGTGGACGGCGAGATCGTCGCGTTCAACTGCGGCGTGCCCGCGTTCATGCTGAAGAAGGGCCAGCTCGAAGAAGACATCGGCCCGCGGTTGGTGGCAATGGTCAGGAACATCGAGGCAGCGCTCGGAATGCACTGAAGTGCGTTCTCGTCGCGACGCCGCGGCAGGTCGGCTTCACTGCGAGCGGGGCGAGAGCATCGGCGCGTTTCTGGGGAGGCGCAAGGCGCCCTTTCACGGCACGCAATGAAGCTGCACGACAAGGTGTGCGTGGTCACCGGCGGCGCGAGCGGCATCGGGCGCGCGCTCGCCGAGCGCTTCGTGCGCGAAGGCGCACGCGCCGTGGTGATTGCCGATCTGGACGCCGCCCGCGCTGCCGAAGCGGCACGCGCGGTGGGCGCGACGCGCGGCGTCGGCTGCAACGTGTCTCACGAAGATGAGCTGCGCAGACTGGTCGACGACGTCGTCGAGGCGCAGGGCCGCATCGACCTGTTCTGCTCGAACGCGGGCATCATCGAGCGCACCGGGCTCGAAGCGGACGTCGAGACGTGGCGGCGCACGCTCGAGGTCAACTTCATGGCGCACGTGCACGCGGCGCGCGCCGTCGTGCCGCACATGCTCGAGCAAGGCGGCGGCTATCTGCTGCACACGGCCTCCGCTGCGGGCCTGCTGATGCAGGTCGACTCCGCGACCTATACGGTGTCCAAGCACGCGGCAGTCGCCTTTGCCGAGTGGCTCTCGGTGCAGTACCACGACAAGGGCATCCGCGTGTCGTGCCTTTGCCCGCAGGGCGTGCGCACGCCCATGCTGCTCGGACCCAAGGGCAATCGACAGTCCTTCCTGCTGGAGGGGTCGGTGAGCGCCGAAGAAGTCGCCGAGCACGTGGTGTGCGCGATCGAGGCCGAGACGTTCCTCGTTCTGCCGCACCCCGAAGTCGCCGAGTACGAGCGGCGCAAGGCCGCCGATCGCGAGCGCTGGCTCGCCGGCATGCGCCGCCTGCGAGCGAAGATCGAGGCCGATCCCGCGCTGCGCGGCGACGACTGAGCCCGCGCCGCTCGCCACAAGGCTTCGATCCGGCGCTTGGAGACGTGCGCGGCGCTCGATGGTTCCCGGCCTCGGCTTGCCCGGTGTCAACGCCCCGCCAGGGAGCGTGGTATAGGATTAAATTTTCGCCGGATCGGGAACCCGTCCCTCATGCCACTCGAGGAGCACATCTATCGCCGCACGCACTCGGGTGACGAGGCGATCGTGAAGAACGACCCGGC
>JBFKUL010000357.1:0-2692 GCA_041635755.1 Burkholderiales bacterium
ATAGGTCTTCTCGGTCTGCACGGCCGGAGTGCGGTAGCCGACGCGCACGACGCGGCGCTCGCCGGCCGGCACTTGCAGCTGCTGCGGGAAGTACACCAGGTCGCTCGATTCGGTGTACTGGTCGCGGCCGGCGACGTCCTGGCTCCACTCCATCGCTCGCACCTGGAACGTGAGGGTGCGCTCGTCGTCGTTGGTCACGGTGATTACCGAGGACCGCGCCGAACGGTCAAGGTCGACGCGGATCGGTGAAACGCCGAAGCTGCCGGCGAAGGCCGGGCCGCCTGCGGCGATGAGGCCAGAAAACAGGATTGCGCCAAACCGCCTCAATGCGGCAGGGGAGAGTGTGGTCGTGACGTCTCGAGGGTGGGCTCGCATTCCGTTTATCGTCGTGTGGATGCTTTCGCTCGGAATGCCAGATGGTACGGGTTCAGTCACCTGAGGCATAGTCCGGTAATCGAGGGGTCCGGACCAAAGCAAGCATGGACTCGGCTTCGGGTGCGCACCACGGGCCATGCACGAAGTGCATGTGATTCCTTGCGACGATGTTTGGAGCAACCGTCCGAAACGTGTGGTTCGTCACATCCTGTACGCCGCAAACGCTGCTACCGCAAAGCGTGAACTTTGCGGCAGCGAAACCGATCGGATGCTGCCCGCACGCTAATCGGCGGACAGACGAGCATTTCTACGAGTTACGGAGTGACCGAGACTGTGATGATGCCCGTATAGGTATGCGACGGGCCAGCATCGACGTTTTGCGCGTTCGTCTGGTCGATCGACACTCCGACAGTCAACGTCTTCTGGTTGCCCGCACCAGATCCCATGCCCGATCCAACAGCGCCGCTCGCCGGCGTCGTGTACGTGTACGGAATCGTGTCCGATGTCGTGCCCGCCGTCAGGCTGCCCACACCCGGAGTGGCACCGTAGGTAAAGGCCGGCGTCGTGCCTTTGGTGCAGCGGTAGTTGATGTTGGCGTTCTGGGTCACCACGGTCGTCAGCGACGGGTCTAGGGAGAAAGCAAGGTTCGTCGCCCCGGTGTCGAATTTGCAGTTCCCCTGAACCTGGGCACTGACGTTAATGGAATGGTTGTCGGCGGCTTGCGTGGCGCCGAGACCCATCGTAAAAGCCGCCGTCACCAGCGCGGCCGAGAGTTTGAGACGTTTCATTTCGTACCTCCTATCAAGTAATCCGAACTGCGCGGGTCGCCCCGCAACCACATGCAACGGTCACCAGAGTATCAATGGGAGGGGTCTGACGACAGGAAATTCTCCATATCTAACAGGCACTTAATTGCAAGAATGGGTCATTCGATGTCAGACGATGTCAGCGCGCAAGGACTACTGCACGGATCGCGAGACTTAAGTGCCTTGAGGCGGGATTAGTTGGCTGCTTTGCCCGAACGATAGGCTTCGAGAATGCGCCGCAGCTGCGTGCGCTCGCTGCTCGGTACATCGTCCATCAGCACCTTGTCGCCCGTCTCGACATAGAACTGCCCTGCGAGGTGCTGCGCGCTCTGCAGCCGCCAGATGAGCAGTCGGTGGGTCCCGACCGCAATCTCGGCGACGAGCTTGTTCTCCGGATAGAAGTATTCCGCAAACACGCGCTTGAATTCGCTTGCACCGATGCGGGCGCGGTACTCACGGTAGACCTCGAGGCGGCGCTTGGGCTCATTTGAGAGTGCCGCGGCTGCCTCGATATCGCCCGCGGCGAGGTAGCGATGCAGCAGCTTGGCGGTATTGAGCGCGCTGGTCGGCTCGATCTTCGCGGATGCATCGAGCAGGTGCGCATCATCGGGATGTACGCGCAGCGAGTAGCGCAGCGTCTCCCCGTCGAGATCGAGTGTGCGCTCCGAGGTCTGCTGTGCGGCGGCGGGCAGCCACGCCAGCAACGCGGCAAGGAAGAAGGCGCCGACATGGTTGGGGACAGACCCCGCAAAGACGGTCTGTCCCCAGGTTCGGCGATCCACTTTTTACGCCGCGACGCGCTCGGTGGGTTTGACTTTGCCCGAGCGATATTGCGCGAGCAGAGTGTCGCGCTCGGCCCGCGCGGTGGTAATGCTCTTCAGCTTGATATGACCGTAGCCGCGGATTTCTTCGGGGATTGAGGCGATCTCGAGCGCGAGCGCGTGGTTATCCTTGCTGAGCGAGCCGAGTAGCGTCTCGATCGTTTCCTCGTATTCACGAACCAACGCGCGCTCGGTGCGCCGTTCCTCGGAGCGGCCGAAGAGGTCGAACGCGGTGCCGCGAAGGCCCTTGAGCTTCGCCAGAATGTGGAAGGCGCGCAGGGTCCAAGGGCCGAATTGGCGCTTTTTCGGCTCGCCGGTGAGCGGATCGGGCTTGGCGAGAATTGGCGGCGCGAGGTGGAACACGAGCTTGTAGTCGCCCTCGAACATGCCTTCGATCTTCTTCATGAACTCGCCGTCGGTGTAGAGGCGCGCCACCTCGTATTCGTCCTTGTAGGCGAGCAGCTTGGCGTAGTAACGGGCGACCGCCTCGGCGAGCTTGGTGCCGCCCACCTTGTCGGCCTCGAGCTTGCGCACGCGCTCGACGAGCGCCTTGTAGCGTGCGGCGTACTTTGCGTCCTGATAGTCGGTGAGCAGCTTCACGCGGCGCTCGAGCAGCTCATCGAGGTTGCGCGAGAGGTGCTGCGACATCGGAATGACTTCGGCCGGCTCGGCGACGCGGCGTACGCGCTC
>JBFKUL010000358.1:0-2680 GCA_041635755.1 Burkholderiales bacterium
GCATCAAGAACCCCCATACGCGTGCCGAGTGGCGCGGCATCGTCACCAAGCTGATCGCGGCGCAGACTTTCGAAGATCAGGGCGTGTACTTCCAGGTCACGCGCGGTGTGGCCAAGCGCGACCACGCGTTTCCCAAGGGCGTCGAGCCGACGGTATTCATGATGTCGAATCCGCTGGTCAACCCGCCGAAGGCGCTGATCGAGCGCGGCGCTGCGGCGGTAACCGCGGTCGACAACCGCTGGCTGCGCTGCGACATCAAGTCGATATCGCTGATCGGCAATTGCCTGCTGCGGCAACTCTCGGCCGACTTGGAGGCCGCCGAGACCATTCTGCTGCGCGACGGTCTGCTCACCGAGGCCTCGGCTTCCAACGTGTTCGTCGTCAAGGGCGGGGCACTGCTTGCGCCGGCCAAGTCGAACCTGATCCTGCCGGGGATCACCTACGACGTCGTGGTCGAGCTTGCGCGCGGCGACGGCATTGCGGTCGAGCTGGGCGACGTGACCGAAGCCGAGCTGCGAGGCGCCGACGAGATCCTGGTGACCTCGTCATCGAAGGAAGTGCTCGCCATCGTCGAGCTCGACGGCAAGCCGATCGGCAACGGCAAGCCCGGCGCCGTGTTCAAACGCGTGCATCGTCTCTACCAGGAGTTCAAGCAGAACGTGATGCGCGGCGGGCGCCAGGCGGTCGCCGCCTGATGGCCGCACTCTCCCGGGCAGGGAGTGAGCCCGCGGTCCTGGCCTTTCCCTGCCAGTTCCCGATCAAGGTGATGGGGCGGCGCGAAGGGCCATTTGCGCAGGGCGTGCTCGAGATCGTTTTGCGGCACGCACCCGACTTCGAGCCTGCCGCCATGGAGATGCGCCCGAGCCGCCAGGGCAAGTATCTGAGCCTGACGTGCGTTATTCGGGCGACCTCGCGCGAGCAGCTCGACGCGCTCTACCAGGATCTTTGCGACCACCCGTCGGTGGTCATGGTGCTGTGATGGCCGCGGTGCTCGAGCGCGCAGGCGCGCGAACTCGCGTCCGGCATCTCGGAACTGCGGCGCTGGTCGCGACGGTGGAGGCGATGCGCGCTTTCACTGCGCGGCGCGAGCGATCGACGCCCGATGAGCTCTGGCTGGTCGAGCACCCGCCGGTCTACACGCTCGGGCAGGGCGCGGACCTGCGGCACGGCCCGCGCATCGACAACGGCATTCCGATCGTAAGCGTCGAGCGCGGCGGCGAGATCACCTATCACGGCCCCGGGCAGATCGTGATGTACACGCTCATCGACCTTGCGCGGCGCGGCATCAAGGTGCGCGAGTTCGTCGCGCTGCTCGAGGCTTGCGTGATCGACTTGCTGGCCGAAGAGGGCGTTGGCGCAACGCGCCGCACCGGCGCACCGGGCGTGTACGTGCGTGGCGCCAAGATCGCAGCGCTCGGCCTGCGCGTCACGAGAGGGTGCACCTGGCACGGCGTCGCGCTGAATGTGGACGCCGACCTTGCGCCGTTTGCGGCAATCGATCCGTGCGGCTACGAGGGCCTGGCGGTGACGCGCACGCGCGACCTGGGTATACAGGCGTCGGCGGCGCAGCTGGGCGATCGCCTGGCGCGAAAGCTCGAGGAGCGGCTCGACCATGCGTGAAGCCGGCGTGAAGGAAAAGGGCAAGGCAAAAACGGCGCGCATCCCCATCAAGATCGTGCCACGCGAGGCGCTGAGGAAGCCCGCCTGGATCCGCGTGCGCGGACCGGGGCCGAACTCGCGCTTTACCGAGATCAAGCGCATCCTGCGCGAGCAGAACCTGCACACCGTGTGCGAGGAGGCCTCGTGCCCCAACATTGCCGAGTGCTTTGGCAAGGGCACTGCAACCTTCATGATCCTGGGCGACATCTGCACGCGGCGCTGCCCGTTCTGCGACGTTGCACACGGCCGGCCCCTCGCGCCGGATGCCGAGGAGCCGCGCCACCTCGCCGAGACCATCGCGCGCCTGCAGCTTGCCTATGTGGTGATCACCAGCGTCGATCGCGATGATTTGAAAGACGGCGGCGCGCGGCACTTCGTCGACTGCATCCGGGCGGTGCGCGAGCATTCGCCTCGGACAACGATCGAGGTGCTGGTGCCCGACTTCCGGGGGCGGCTCGAGCGCGCGCTCGAGGTGCTGTCTGCGGCAGCGCCCGACGTCATGAATCACAATCTCGAGACGGTGCCGCGCCTGTACCGTCAGGCACGCCCGGGGGGCGACTACGGGCATTCGCTCTCGCTGCTGCAGCGGTTCAAGGCGCGCTATCCGGAGGTGCCGACCAAGTCCGGGCTGATGGTCGGGCTGGGCGAGACCGACGACGAGATCCTCCAGGTGATGCGCGACCTGCGTGCTCACGAGGTCGAGATGCTCACCATCGGCCAGTATTTGCAGCCCTCGGCGCATCACCTGCCGGTCGAGCGCTATGTGCACCCGGAGGTGTTCGCGATGTTCGAGCGCGAAGCGCGCTTGATGGGATTCCGCCACGCGGCGGTCGGCGCGATGGTGCGTTCCTCTTATCACGCCGACCAGCAGGCGCACGCCGCCGGACTTGTCGGCTAGGCCGGGCCCGTCGCAAGAAAACTCGGGCGGCGAGGGTTGCCGCCCGCCGCAAATCGTCATGAGGAGACCACGATGAAAACCATGATTCTTCCGCTGATCGCTTCGATGGTCATCGCCGCGCCC
>JBFKUL010000359.1:0-2669 GCA_041635755.1 Burkholderiales bacterium
GCTCACCTGGGTCGCCCCGGACGGCAAGATGTTCAGTGCGCAGCTGTGGATGAAGACCCACGTCGGGCGCGTCTTCGAATCGACGCTGCTGCAGGAAATGGAGTGGCACCTTCACACCGGGCTGTTCGCCCTGGTGCTCGGCTACGGGCTGATCTGGAACACGCACGTGCGCGTGGATCTGGTGCGCGAGCTGCTGGCTTTTCGCAAGAAAGCGGTACTCGAGTTCCTGGGCCTCACCTTCTTCATGCTGCCGTTCTGCGCTCTGGTGATCTATTTTGCGATCGACTATGTGCACTCCTCCTACGTGGTGAACGAGATTTCCGCCTCGACCGTGGGGCTTTCGCACCGCTGGCTGATCAAGAGCGTGCTGGTGATCGGTCTGCTGGTGGCGGCGACCGCCGGCGTTGCCGCCTGGCTTCAGGTGGCGGTGGTGCTGTGGGGACCGCAGCAGCTGCGCTTCGAGCTGATGACGCTCGACTGGCCCGAGCAGGAAGGCATGAAGGTCGAGGGCAAAGAGCGCATTACGCTCGAGGACAGCATGGACGCGCTGGCCGCGCCGACCAAGGAAACACGGGAGAGGACCTCGAAAATCCTCACCGGGTGACCGACCCGCGGCCAGCATGCTGAACTGGGATAACCTCTTTCGACGCTACGTCTGGCACGAAACGAAGACGCCGTACTTCACGCCGGTGCGCCGCCTGAACATCGAGCAGGCCAATCACGAGCTGTTCGTCTACGCGCTGCTGCTTTCGATCCTGTTCCTGGTGATCGCCTTCGTCTCCCTGGCGGGCCGGCTGCCGCATGGCAACGCCGCGATCGTACCGCTGTACGCGTTCAGCGCGCTTTGCGCCGCGGTGGTCCTGGGCTTCACGCGCCATCCCTGGGCGGCGTTCTACTGCGCGAGCGGGCCGCTCGCCGCGCTGGCGTACTTCGCCGCGTTCGGCTTTCATCCCAACCTGGAATTCGGCGACAAGGTCGTACTGGTGCTGCTGGCGCTCGGCTGGTTCGCCTACGCCCGGCGCGTGGTGGCAATCGCGCGCGCCTATCCCGAGCTGCCCGCGGCCGCGCCGCCAGGCTGATGCATGCGTCGCGTGCCGCAGTCGTATTCCGCGGGCACGCGACCGCGTACGTCGGCGTGAATGCAGCCCTCACGCTGATCAACGTCTACACCGGGCGGCCATGGTGGGCGATCTGGCCGCTGCTCGCGTGGGGCTTTGCGTTCGCAGTGCATTATCTGGTTTACAAGACCTCGCAAACCGATGAGCGCTGGGCCGACGAGCGCACCGAGGAACTCCGATTGAGAAGCTACGATCGCGGCCACATCGAAAGTATCGAGGATCGTTACCGCGACAAACCGCCGGACGAAACCGGCAGCGCACCGCCTCCGAACAGGCCCTAGTCGCGCGCCGGCCCGACGATCGTGCGAAGCGCGTCCGGCGCTTGCACGTCAGCGCGGCGGAACGGTCCAGAGCAATAGCGGGTGGCCGCGCGCCTCGACCTGGCGGTCGGGCGGCCAGTCGCCGAGTCCGAAGCGGTGCGAAACGATGCGCGCGCCGGGACGAAGCTCGGCGCGCAGCTTCGGCGCGAGCCGCGCGTTGATTTCCGGGAACAGGAACAGCGTGACGACGCTTGCCTCCCTCAGATCGGCATCCAATGCGTTGCCCAGTCGGATCTCGACCCGGTCGGCGAGTCCGGCGCGCTCGACGTTTGCTCGCGCCTCGGCAGCCTTGCGTGCGTCGATCTCGATGCCCACCGCGCGGATGCCGTAGCGGCGCGCCGCCGCAATGACGATGCGACCGTCGCCGGCGCCGAGATCGTAGACCACGTCGCCCGCGCCCACCCCGGCGAGCCGCAGCATCGCGTCGACCACCGCGTGCGGTGTCGGCAGGTAGGTCACGTCGGCATCCAGCGGGTCGAGCATGCGTGTCCCCGCCGTGGTCGACGCGCAACCGGCGAGCAGCAACACCAGCGCGGCGGCGCACAGTGCGATCAGCCGGGACACCGGACGGCCTTGCCCCGCTGCTGACCTGGGGACCTGACTTCACCAAGCATGAGTTAGTGTACAAGGGCTCGATCTCCGACAAGCGCACCGAGGTGCCGCACTCCGATTGCAACGACCACAGGCACATCGAAGGCATCGAGGATCGCCACCGCGACCAGGCAACGGACCAATCGCCGCGTGCCTTGCGCACCACGCAAGCGCGGTGCATCGCGTCGGTGCGGGCGATCCAGGGGCCATATGCGCTAGACTGGCTCGACGATGCCATTCGCGCCTCCGCCATCGCTGTTCCATAAACGCTGATGCGCACCCAAGTCGGAATTGTCGGCGCCGGGCCGGCCGGTCTGATGCTCGCGCTCCTTTTGCGCGAGCTTGGCATCGATTCGGTTGTCCTCGAGGCCCGCAGCCGCCAGGACATCGAGGAGACGATCCGTGCCGGAGTGCTGGAGCAGGGCACGGTGGACCTGATGCACCGGCTCGGCGTCGGCGAGCGTTTGCGCAAAGAAGGCTTCGCGCACGAAGGCATCGTGCTGCGCTTCGACGGGCGCGACCACCGCCTCGACTTCCCCGAGCTGACCGGCGGCAAGAAGGTGACGGTGTACGCGCAGCACGAGGTGATCAAGGACCTGGTCAAGGCCCGGCTCGACAGCGGCGGCGACGTGCGCTTCGA
>JBFKUL010000360.1:0-2576 GCA_041635755.1 Burkholderiales bacterium
ATCGGCAACAAGGACGCCAGCGGCAACGTCATCACGGGTGACGTCGCCGTGGCTGGCGCGCGACAGTGCTACGTTCGCGCAGATGCTCGTCACGTATCGCTACTGGGTGTCGAGGGCCTTGTGATTGTGGAGACCGACGACGCGATTTTGATTGCGTCGCGCGACCGCGCTCAGGACGTGAAGGGCGTCGTGGATCGGCTGGCGCAGAACAACCGCAAGGAACACGTTTCCCACTCGCGTGTATATCGCCCTTGGGGATACTATGAATCCGTGGACGAAGGCGAGCGCTTTCAGGTCAAGCGGCTGATGGTGAAGCCGGGGCAATCGATCTCGCTTCAGCTTCACCATAAGCGCGCCGAGCATTGGGTCGTCGTCTCGGGACGCGCACGTGTAACACGGGGAGATGAAATACTAGAGCTTGAGGCGAATCAGTCAACGTACATCCCCATCGGTATGAAGCATCGGCTTGAGAACGCCGGTTCGGCGCCGCTATTGATCGTGGAGGTTCAATCCGGCGGCTATCTCGGAGAGGACGACATTGTGCGGTTCGAGGACCGCTACAATCGAAAGTAGTCTCTTGGATGTGATGTCATGAACCGCGTAGTCGAACAGTTCGTCAAGGGCGCCGGTCCGGGCCTGCGCGGCGACTACGGCGCGGCGCGCGAGGACTTTACCGTCGAGCAGGACTGGTCCGCGTACAGCCAAGAGCAGCACGAGCTATGGCGGCGCCTCTACCAGCGCCAGATGAAGCTGCTGCCCGGCTACGCCTTCGAGACGCACCTCGAGTGCCTGGCGCGCTTCGAAGCCGGCGGCGAGATCCCGCACTTCGAGCGCGTGAACGAGAAGCTGCGCAAGGCCACCGGCTGGACGATCGTTGCGGTACCGGGCCTCATCCCGGACGTGCCTTTCTTTACCCACCTTGCGAACCGGCGCTTTCCGGTCACCTGGTGGCTGCGCATGCCCGAGGAGTTCGACTACATCGTCGAGCCCGACGTCTTCCACGACTTCTTCGGCCACGTGCCGTTGCTGTTCGAGCCGCCGTACGCCGATCACCTCGAGGAATACGGCAAGGGGGGCCTCAAAGCCGCACGTCTCGACGCGGTGAAGATGCTCGCGCGACTTTACTGGTACACGATCGAGTTCGGCCTCATCAAGACCGACAGGGGCCTGCGCATCTACGGCGCGGGAATCCTTTCCTCGGGCGGCGAGGTGGTGCACTCGATCGAGAGCCCGAAGCCGCAGCGCGTGATGTTCAACCTCGAGCGCATGCTGCGCACCGACTATCGCATCGACCGGTACCAGGACACCTATTTCGTCATCGAGAGCTTTGAGAAGCTGATCGAGGACACCGCACCCGACTTCACCCCGATCTACGCGCGCCTGCGCAACGAGCCGGCGCACGCGCCTGATGCCAAAGTGCCGGGCGACGTGCGTCTGCCGCCGGCCGCGCCGCGCCGCAACGCCGCCTAGGAGATCCTCATGGCGATCGCCAAGCTCACCGACAATGAAATCTCCGCTGCACTCGCCAAGCTCCCCGGCTGGAGCCGGGTCGAGGGCCGCTCCGCGATCAAGAAGAACTACCAGTTCGCCAACTTCACCGAGGCCTGGGGCTTCATGGCGCGCGTGGCGCTGCTGGCCGAAAAGCAGGACCACCATCCCGAGTGGTTTAACGTCTGGAACAAGGTCGAGATCACGCTCTCGACTCACGACGCGGGCGGGCTCTCGGCGCGCGACGTGCGCCTCGCCGAATCGATCGAGAAACTGAAGTCCGCCTGAGGCGGGCTTCGCGTCTCTAGCGGCCGGCGGCGCCTCCCGCCCCCTGGCGCTGGAATTCGACCGTACGCCGAATCCCCTCCTCGAGCGACAGCAGCTCGCGCCCGATGAGCGATTTCATCTTGCCGATGTCGGGCTTGCGCCGCGACATGTCGCCCTCCTTCAGGGGCGGCGCATTCACGATCCTGGACTTCGACCCGGTGACTTTGAGCACCAGCGCGGCGAGATCGCGGATGCTCATCTCCAAGTCGCTGCCCACGTTGACCACGTCGTTCACGAACCGCCCCGTGGACATCGCCGCGAGCGTCGCGTCGAGGTTGTCGTCGATGTAGCAGAAGGTGCGCGTCTGCGCGCCGTCCCCGTAGATGGTGAGCGGCTCGCCGCGCAGCGCCTGGCCGATGAACTTCGAGATCACGAAGTCCTCGCTCTGCAGCGGCCCGTAGGTGTTGAAAAACCGGAACACCGTGTAGTCGAGCCCGTACTCCTGCTGATAGGAACGGCAGAACGCCTCGGCGACGTTCTTCACGATCGCGTAGGGCAATCGCGAGTTGAGCGGCGTGGTCGCTTCGACCTGCGGCACCTCGACCGGCTCGCCGTATACCTCGGAGGAGGACGAGTAGAACACCCGGTCCACGCCCGTGTTCTTCGCCAGATCGAGGATGTTGCGGATACCGTCGATGTCATTCAGCACCAGCCGCGGATAGGCAAGCGTGCGCTGCACTCCCACCACGGCCGCGTAATGAAAAACGTAGTTGAAACTGCCCGAAGTCACCACCGGGGCGATGTCGTTGAACTGGTTGACG
>JBFKUL010000361.1:0-2552 GCA_041635755.1 Burkholderiales bacterium
AGGCCCGATTGCGTGATCGCTACCGGTCGCTCGGATTATCCGAACCAGGTCAACAACGTCCTGTGTTTCCCGTTCATTTTTCGCGGCGCGCTCGATGTCGGCGCTACCACCATCACCACGGAGATGGAGGTCGCCGCGGTCCATGCGATCGCCGATCTCGCACAGGCGGAAACCTCGGAACAGGTGGCGATCGCCTACGGCATCGAATCGATCAGCTTTGGTCCTGAATACCTGATTCCGCGGCCCTTCGATCCGCGATTGATCGCCAGGGTGGCGCCCGCGGTGGCGCAGGCGGCGATGGACTCGGGCGTCGCGCTCCGGCCGATCGCGGACATCGCCGCGTACCGGGATTCGCTGTCGCAGTTCGTCTACCACAGCGGCTTGATCATGAAGCCGATTTTCTCGGCCGCCAAGGCATCGCCCCGGCGCATCGTCTACGCAGAGGGCGAGGACGAACGCGTGCTGCGCGCCGTGCAGGTGATCCTGGACGAGGGCATGGCGAAACCGATCCTGGTCGGGCGGCCTGCAGTCATCGAGCAGCGCCTCGAGCGGCTTGGCCTGCGCATGCAGCCGGGCAAGGAATTCGAACTGGTCAATCCGGAGTTCGATCCGCGTTACCGTGACTACTGGACCACCTATCACAAGCTCACCGAGCGCAGAGGCGTGTCTCCGGAGTACGCCAAAATCGAGATGCGGCGGCGACTCACGCTGATCGGGGCGATGATGATCTACAAGGGCGAGGCCGACGGCATGATCTGCGGCACCTTCGGTACGCACGCCTTGCATCTGCACTATATCGATCAGGTCATCGGGCTGCGGCCCGGCGTGTCGCGCTACGCTGGCATGAATGCGCTGATGCTACCCAAGCACGTGGTGTTCATTTGCGATACCTACGTGTCGCCGGACCCGGACGCCGAGCATATCGCGGAGATGACGCTGCTCGCCGCCGAAGAGCTCAGGCGCTTTGGCATCGTGCCGAAAGTCGCGCTGCTTTCAGCGTCCAATTTCGGCTCGGTCGACGTGCCCTCGGCGCCCAAGATGCAGCGCGCGCTGGCCATTCTGAACGAGCGCGCGCCCGATCTCGAAATCGAAGGGGAGATGCACGGTGACGCCGCGCTTTCGGAGGAGATCCGGTTGCGCGTATTCCCGAATACCCGGTTGAAGGGCTCCGCGAACCTGCTCATCATGCCCACGCTCGATGCGGCGAACATTGCCTTCAATCTGCTCAAGACCGCAGCCGGAGACGGCGTGACCATCGGACCGATCCTGCTCGGCGCCGCGCGCCCGGTGCATATCCTGACGCCCTCCGCGACCGTGCGTCGCATCGTCAATATGACCGCGCTCACGGTCGTGGGTGCGAACGCCCCACGCGGCCAAGAGCAATCCCTGTTCTAGCCGGGCGCGGCATGCAAAGCGAGGCTGCCGTCAGCAATGCCGCCCCGTTTCCGGGCCCGCTGAAGGCGAGGGCGGGATTGGTGCTCACCGGAGGCGGGGCGCGCGCCGCTTACCAAGTCGGGGTGATCAAGGCCGTGCGCGACGTGCTCGGCGAGCCCACGCGCAACCCCTTTCCGATCGTGTGCGGCACTTCCGCGGGCGCAATCAACGCCGCAACGCTCGCGGTCTACGCAAACGATTTCAACTTGGGCGTCAAAAACCTGCTCGAGGTCTGGGAGGACATGCATTGCGAGAGGATCTATCGCACCGATGTCCCGAGCATCTTGCGGAGCGGCGCAAGGTGGCTGGCGTCGATGATGCTGATTTCACGTCACAACCCCATATCGCTGCTGGACAATTCTCCTCTGCGAGGGATGCTCGAAAAGAATCTTGCTTTCGAGCGTATCCAGGAGCACATCGACAGCGGCGCGCTGTACGCGGTCTGCGTGACAGCCTCGGGCTATACCAGTGGCCAGAGCGTATCGTTTTTTCAGGGCGGTTCTGGCCTCGAGGGCTGGGAACGCAAGCAGCGCATCGGTGCCGCGGTGACCATGAAGATCGAGTACTTGCTTGCGTCGGCCTCGCTGCCGTTTCTGTTTCCGGCGATCAAGGTGCACCGCGAGTATTTCGGCGACGGCTCGATGCGCCAGATTGCCCCGGTCAGCCCCGCGCTGCACCTGGGGGCTGACCGTGTGCTGATCGTCGGCACCGGGCGGCAGTCGTCGGATCAGGCGCGCACGCGCTCGAGCGTCTATCCGTCGCTCGCGCAGATCGCCGGTCATGCGCTAAACAGCATCTTTCTCGACAGCCTCATGGTGGATATCGAGCGGCTCGAGCGCATCAACCGTACCGTGAGCCTCATCCCGCAGGAGGCGCTCGGGCAGGCAAAGCTTTCGCTGCGCCCGGTGCGGGTGCTTTTCATTTCGCCGTCCCAGCACATCGAACGCATCGCGGCGCGCTTTCTGCATGAGTTGCCACGCACCGTGCGCTTCATCCTGAGGCCCACCGGCGCGCTGAACCGCGCCGGATCGAACCTGGCGAGCTACCTGCTGTTCGAGCAGTCGTTCTGCCGGGCCCTGATCGAACTCGGCTATCAGGACACCATGAGCCGCGAGGCC
>JBFKUL010000362.1:0-2534 GCA_041635755.1 Burkholderiales bacterium
CCAAGGACCCGGCGGTGCGCGTCGTGGTGCTCGCCGCGACCGGCAAGGGCTTTTGCGCCGGGCACGACCTGAAGGAGATCAAGGCGCTCAAGGAATTGCCGAAGATCGAAAAGCTCTTCGCGCAGTGCAGCCGCATGATGTCCAGCATTCCGAAGCTGCCGCAGCCGGTCATCGCCAAGGTGCAGGGCGCGGCGGCGGCCGCCGGATGCCAGCTCGTCGCGCAGTGCGACCTCGCTATTGCCGTGGACACGGCGAAATTCGTCACCTCGGGCGTGACCTGGGGCTTTTTCTGCTCCACGCCGGGCGTCGCCGTCGGGCGCAACTTGCAGCGCAAGCACGCGCTGGAAATGCTGCTCACCGGCGATCCGATCGGCGCGCAGCAGGCGATGCAGTGGGGCCTCGTGAACAAGGTGGTGCCCGCAGAGCAGCTCGACGCGGCGACGCACGAGCTCGCGGCGAAACTCGCCGCCAAGCCGCCGGTGCAGATGGCGGCGGGCAAGCGCGGCTTCTACCAGCAGATGGACATGAGCCTGGACAAAGCCTACGAGCTCGCCGGCCGGGTGATTGCCGAGAGCTTCGCGCACGAGGAGGGGCGCGCCGGCATGGACGCCTTCATCGAAAAACGCCCGCCGCCCGGCAAGAAGTAATGGGCCGCTACTACGAGGACTTCGCGGTCGGCGACACCTACAAGCACTGGCCGGGCCGCACCATCAGCGCGGCCGACAACACCTGGTTCACGCTGCTCACCATGAACCAGCACCCGATCCACTTCGACGAGGAGTACGCGAAGAAGTCCGAGTTCGGCAAGCCGCTCGTCAACAGCACGCTGACGCTCGCCATCGTCGTCGGCATGAGCGTGCAGGACGTGAGCCAGAACGCCATCGCCAACCTCGGCTGGACCGACATCGCGATGCCGGCGCCCGTGTTCAACGGCGATACGCTCTACGCCGAGTCCGCGGTGCTGGAGAAGCGCGAGTCGAAATCCCGTCCCGGCCAGGGCATCGTCACCGTGGCGACGCGCGGCTGGAAGCAGGACGGCACCACGGTCATGACCTTCAAGCGTTCCATCCTGGTCCCCAAGCGCCCATGAACACTGCGGAAGAAACCCAGATCCTCGATGCGATCGGCAAGTGGCTCGAGCGCGACGTGCGCCCGAAGGCGCGCGAGCTGGAGAAAAAGGACGAGTATCCCGAGAAGATGGTCGAGCAGATGAAGGAACTGGGCCTCTTCGGCGCCACCATCCCGCAGGAATACGGCGGCCTCGGCCTGCCGGCCTCGACCTACGCCAAGATCGTGGCGCAGATTTCCGAGGTGTGGATGTCGCTCACCGGCATCTTCAACTCGCACCTCATCATGGCCGCCGCGGTAGCGCGCTTCGGCACCGAAGAGCAGAAGCGGAAGTTCCTGCCGAAGTTCGCGAGCGGCGAGGTGCGCGGGGGCCTCGCGCTCACCGAGCCCGACTGCGGCACCGACCTGCAGGCGATCCGCACGCGCGCGGTGAAGCAGGGCGATCATTACGTCATCAACGGCACCAAGACCTGGATCTCGAACGGCATCAAGGGCTCGTGCTTCGCGCTGCTCGTCAAGACCGACCCGGGCGCGAGCCCGCGTCACAAAGGCATGACCATGTTCCTCGCCGAGAAGGGCAAGGGCTTTCGCGTCTCCAAGAAGCTCGAGAAGCTCGGCTACAAGGGCATCGACTCGGCCGAGCTGATCTACGAGGACTACCGCGTGCCGGCGGAGAACCTGATCGGCGGGGTGGAGGGCAAGGGCTTCCAGCACGCGGTCGGTGGCCTGGAGCTCGGGCGCATCAACGTCGCCGCGCGCGGCGTGGGCGTGGCCAACGCCGCGTTGAAGGACGCGGTCGCCTATGCGCAGGTGCGCAAGACCTTCGGCAAGCCGATCTGCGAGCACCAGGCCATTCAACTCAAGCTCGGCGAGATGGCGACGCGCTGCGAGGCGGCGCGCCTGCTGGTCGAGAACGCGGCGCGCGCCTACGACGCGGGCGAGCGCTGCGACATGGAAGCGGGCATGGCGAAGTACTTCGCCTCGGAAGCCGCGCTGGAGAACTCGATCGAGGCGGTGCGCATCCACGGCGGCTACGGCTACTCCACCGAGTTCAACGTAGAGCGCTACTACCGCGACGCGCCGCTCATGTGCATCGGCGAGGGCACCAACGAGATGCAGCGCATCATCATCGCCAAGCAGCTGATCGCGCGGCACCCGGCCTGATGCTGCCTCTGGCGGGCGTGCGGATCATCGCCGTCGAGGTGTACGGCGCCGGTCCCTTCGGCAGCGCGCACCTCGCCGACCTCGGCGCGGAAGTGATCAAGGTCGAGCCGCGCGCGGGGGGCGACGTCTCGCGCGCGGTGGGTCCGTTTTTCCTCGGGCAGGACGACAGCGTCTTCTTCCAGTCGCTCAACCGCAACAAGAAATCGCTCACGCTGGATCTCAAGCACCCGAGGGGCCAGGAGATCCTGGCGAAGCTCGCCGCGACCGCCGACGGCCTGATCAGCAACCTGCGCGGCGACCAG
>JBFKUL010000363.1:0-2431 GCA_041635755.1 Burkholderiales bacterium
GGCCCATCACGCCCTGCAGCTCCGGAAACTCGCCGACCATGCCGGTGAGCAGATCGGCCTTGGCGAGCCACGCCGCGCGCTCTGCAAGCAGCGGATCGGCGCCGATCTGGCGCGCGATGCTGCCGGCAAGCTGCTGCAGGCGCTCGACACGCTCGAGCTGCGAGCCGAGCTTGTTGTGGTAGACGACCTTGGCGAGCCGCGGCACGCGCGCCTCCAGTCGCTCGCGGCGGTCCTGGTCCAGAAAAAAGCGCGCGTCTTCGAGCCGCGGGCGCACGACGCGCTGATTGCCCTCGACGATCAAGCGCGGGTCGTCGACGCGCACGTTCGAGACGATGAGAAACCTGGCGAGAAGCTTTCCCTCCGCGTCAAACAGCGGAAAGTACTTCTGGTTCTGGCGCATGGTCAGCGTCAGGCACTCCTGCGGCACCTCCAGGAAGTTCGCATCGAACGCCCCGACGTAGACGCTCGGGTGCTCGACCAGTGCGGTGACCTCATCGAGCAGCGCCGCAATGTCCTCCCCCAGCGAGGCCTCGAGCCGCGTCGCGTGGCTCTTGAGCTGGCGCTCGATTTCCGCGCGCCGCGCCGCAGAATCCGCGATCACTCTGCCGTCGTCGCGCAGGCGCGCCTCATAATCCTCGGCGCGCGCAAGCACGATCTCGCCCTTGCCCATGAAACGGTGGCCGCGCGTGCGGTTGCCCGCCTCGAGCCCGAGGACGTTTCCGGGCACCACGCGCTCGCCGTGCAGCATCACCAGGCCGTGCGCCGGGCGCACGAATTGCGCCTCGCCCTCGCCCCAGCGCATCAGCTTCGGCACCGGCAGACGCTTGAGCGCCTTGTCGACGATCTCGGAAAGCAGCGCATCGAGTCGCGCGCCGCCTGCCTTGACGCGCGCGACGAAGACCTCGCCTTTGGCGGTATCGCGGCGCTCCATTGCATCGATCCCGATGCCGTTCTTCTTTGCAAAACCCGTCAGCGCCGGGGTTGGCTTGCCGGCGGCGTCGAGCCCGACTTTCACGCTGGGTCCCTGCACCTCGCGCTCGATCTCCTCGGCCCGGTCGCGCACGGCCGCGATCTGCACTGCCAGGCGTCGCGGCGTCGAAAAGCGCTTCGCTAGCGCCTCGGGCGCAACGAGCTGCGCGGCCTTGAGACCCTCGAGCACGCCCTCAGCGAACGTTTGCCCGAGCGTCGCCAGCGCCTTCGGCGGCAATTCCTCGGTGAGCAGCTCAACGAGCAGCGTGGCGTTCATCCGCTCGCCGCCATCGGAAAGCCGAGCCGCTCGCGCGACTCGAAGTAGGCCTGCGCGAGCGCGCGTGCCAAGGCGCGCACGCGCCCGATATAGGCGGCGCGCTCAGTGACCGAGATGGCGCCGCGCGCATCCAGCAGGTTGAAAGTGTGCGAGGACTTCAGCACCATTTCATAGGCCGGCAGCACGCACTGAGCCTCCATCAGGCGCTTGGCTTCGGATTCGTACTCGCCGAAGTGGCGGAACAGCATCTCCGTGTTGGCGAGCTCGAAGTTGTAGCGCGACTGCTCGACTTCGTTCTGGTGGTAGACGTCACGATAGAGGATCGGCACGGCGCCATGCTTCTCTACGCCCGTCGTCCACACCAGGTCGAATACCGACTCCTTGCCCTGCAAAGACATCGCAAGACGCTCGAGACCGTAGGTGATTTCACCGAGCACGGGCCGGCAGGCGAGGCTGCCAACCTCCTGGAAGTAGGTGAACTGGGTCACCTCCATGCCGTCCAACCAGACCTCCCAGCCCAGTCCCCAGGCGCCCAGCGTAGGAGATTCCCAGTCGTCCTCGACGAAGCGGATATCGTGTGACTGCGGGTCGATGTCGAGCGCGACCAGCGACTCGATGTACTGTTCTTGGATGTCCGCGGGCGAGGGCTTGAGCACCACCTGGAACTGGTAATAGTGCTGCAGGCGGTTCGGGTTCTCGCCGTAGCGGCCGTCGGTGGGACGACGCGAGGGCTGCACATAGGCACTGTTCCAGATTTCCGGGCCGATGGCGCGCAGGAAGGTGGCCGGGTGGAAGGTGCCGGCGCCGACCTCCATGTCGTGGGATTGCTGGATGACACAGCCCTGCCTCGCCCAGAAATCCTCCAGCGCCATGATCAGGCCCTGGAAGGTGGTGACGTCGAAGTCTCCTGTGGCTGCCACGTCACCCATCCCGTTGGTTGGCGAAAGACGGCGAAGTATAGCGAGAGGATCGCGGGAGTTGCAGGGTCGTACGGCTTGTTCGCGGGCATTCGGCTGACTAGTCTTCTCGGCTTCTCCCTGCGAGCGGCCCGCTCGGGCCGGGAACGCGAGACCATGCACTACGACATCATCGTGGTCGGCGGCGGGCACGCCGGCACCGAGGCCGCGCTCGCCGCCGCGCGGATGGGCGCCGCGACGCTATTGCTGACCCAGAGCATCGAGACCC
>JBFKUL010000364.1:0-2415 GCA_041635755.1 Burkholderiales bacterium
AGACGCTTTACATCGCAGGCATGCTCGCCGCCGACAAGGACGGCAACGTCGTCGGCAAGGACGACTTCGACGCGCAGTGCACTCAGGTATTCCGCAACATCGAGGCGGCACTCAAGTCCGCCGGCGCCGGCTGGGCAAACGTGGCCGAGTTCACCACCTACCTGGTGCACTCACAGGACATCCCGAAGTTCATGGCGTTCCGGCTGCGGGAGTTTCCGAAGATGTTTCCGAACGGCGTCTACCCGCCAAACACGCTGCTGATGATCGACCGGCTGGTGGGCGAGCCCTACCTGGTCGAGGTGCAGACCGTCGCGGCGCTGTAGCGGCGTTCGCGCGCCCGGGCGAGTCCTGCTATACGGCTACTCGACCGTGGCGCCGGAGCGCTTGACGAGCTCGGCGTAAACCTTGAGCTCGTTGGCGACGAATGCGGTGAACTGCTCGGGCGTGCGCACCGCGGGCGCATCCGAGCCCATTGCGCGCAGCCGATCCTTGACCTCGGGGCTCTCCATCGCCTTGGCGATTTCGAGCGCAAGACGATCGATGATGGGCGGCGGCGTCTTCGCCGGCGCCATGACGCCCCACCAAGTCGTGAGATCGAAGCCCTTCAGTCCCGCCTCGTCCAGCGTCGGCAGCTCCGGCAGGAAGCCCGAGCGACGCTTGGTGGTGACGGCCAGCGCACGCACCTTGCCCGACTTGATGTTGGGCAGCGCGCTCGCCAAGTTGTCGA
The DNA here is from genome assembly GCA_041635755.1 of Burkholderiales bacterium. Taxonomy (GTDB): domain Bacteria; phylum Pseudomonadota; class Gammaproteobacteria; order Burkholderiales; family SG8-39; genus JBFKUL01. The sequence goes on from JBFKUL010000364.1 coordinate 728, forward strand.
AGATCAGATCCACACGCCCGCCGATCAGATCCGCCACGGCGGGCGCCGCGCCCTTGTAGGGAATGTGCACCATGTAGGTTCCGGTCATCTGCTTGAACAGCTCTCCGGCGAGATGACCGGTCGAGCCGGTCGAGCCGGATGCGAAGTCGAGCTTGCCCGGCTGCGCCCTGGCGAGCGCGACCAGCTCGGCGACGCTTTTCGCCGGCACGGCGTTGCCGACCACCAGTACGTTCGGCACCTGCACCACCAGCGCGACGTGGCGGAAGTCGTTGATCGCGTCGTAGGGGATTTTCGGATAGAGCGTCGGATTGATGGCATGCGTGGCAATCGCGCCCATCAGCAGCGCGTAGCCATCCGGCCCGCTCTTCGCCACGTGGTCGGCGCCGATATTGCCGCCCGCACCCGGCTTGTTCTCGACCAGCACCGGCTGGCCGAGCGATTCCTGGAGCTTGGGCGCGAGCAGGCGCGCCGAGATGTCGACCGGGCCGCCCGGCGGATAGGGCACGACGAGCCTGATCGGCTTCGAGGGCCAAGCCTGCGCGAACGCCGCAGGAACGGCGAGAACAAATGCGAGCAGAACGGCTAGACGCTTCATGCAACCTCCGGAAAGAATCACGGGCTCAATGCACGCGCCTCGGCATGAAAGGACCCAAGGCTAGTCGGCTTCCTGGAACGCCTCTTCGCGCTTCTTGCGGATCGCGGGTAGCGCCACCATCAGCAGCAGCAGTACCGCTGCGATCAGGAACCCGGCGCTGATCGGCTTCGTGAGAAACATCGTCGCATCTCCCCGCGCCAGCAGCATCGCGCGACGCAGGTGCTCCTCCATCAGCGGCCCGAGAATGAAGCCGAGGATCATCGGCGCGGGCTCGCAGTCGAGCTTCACACAGATGTAGCCGAGCAGGCCGAAGAGCGCCATCACCAGCACGTCGAAAGGATTGTTGGACAGGCTGTACACGCCGATCGCCATAAACACCAGGATCGACGGATAGAGGTAGCGGTAGGGCACGGTGAGCAGCTTGATCCACATGCCGATCAGCGGCAGGTTGAGGATCACCAGCATCAGGTTGCCGACCCACATCGAAGCGATCAGGCCCCAGAACAGCTCGGGCTTGTCGTTCATCACCTGCGGCCCGGGCGCGATGCCCTGGATCATCAGCGCGCCGATCATCAGCGCCATCACCGCATTGCCGGGAATGCCGAGCGTGAGCATCGGGATGAACGAAGTCTGCGCGCCGGCGTTGTTGGCCGACTCGGGCCCCGCCACGCCCTCGATCGCGCCCTTGCCGAACTCCTCGGGGTGACTGGAGACCTTCTTTTCGAGCGTGTAGGAGGCGAACGACGAGAGCAGCGCGCCGCCGCCGGGCAGGATGCCGAGGAACGAGCCAAGCGCAGTGCCGCGCAGCACCGCGCCCCAGGACCGCTTGAAGTCTTCCTTGGTCGGATAGAGGTGCGTCACCTTGCTGGTGAACACCTCTCGCTTGTCCTTGAGCTCGAGGTTGGTGATGATCTCGGCGATGCCGAACATGCCCATCGCCACCACCGCGAAGCCGAATCCATCCGCGAGTTCCGGAATATCGAAGGTGAAGCGCAGCACCCCGGAGTTGACGTCGGTGCCTACCAGCCCAAGCAGCAGCCCGAGCACCACCATGGCGATCGCCTTGATGAGCGAACCGTGCGCCAGCACCGTG
>JBFKUL010000365.1:0-2344 GCA_041635755.1 Burkholderiales bacterium
ACTTCGAGGCCGCGGCTAAGCGGGGTCGACTGCGGCTGTTAGCGTCGCCCGATGGTCGCGAGGGCTCGGTGATGATCCACCAGGACGCCTACCTTTATGCCGCGGTGCTGGACGGCCGCGAGCGCGCCAGCCACGTGCTTGCGGCGGGGCGACGTGCCTACGTCCATGTCGCTCGGGGCCGCTTGAAAGTCAATGGCACCGGGCTCGCGGCAGGCGATGCGCTTAAGGCGACCAATACCGTGCAAATCGACCTGGAAGATGGTGTCGGTGCCGAGGTACTGCTGTTCGACCTGCCTTGAGCGGCGTTGCGGCGTTGCGGCGTGCACGGCCGGATTAACGTTCGCAATCGGCATGATTGAGACAATCCGTTGGTCGTGTGCATGGGCGGCGCGATAGACTTAGGCTAAATCTATTGGAAGGGAGAGTTCCACCATGTCCATCAACACTGGAATCAGCGCCAAGGACCGAGCGAGTATTGCCAAGGGGCTGTCGCGTGTCTTGGCGGACAGCTACCTCGTGTACCTCAAGACGCACAACTTTCATTGGAACGTCGAAGGCCCGATGTTCCAGACGCTACACGACATGTTCATGCAGCAGTACACCGAGACCTGGAATGCGATCGACGAGATCGCCGAGCGCATCCGGGCTTTGGGCCACTATGCGCCGGGGACGTACAAGGAATACGCCAAGCTCGCGCGCGTCAAGGAAACGGACGGTGTGCCCAAGGCGGAGAAGATGGTGCGGCTCCTCATCGAGGGCCAGGAGGCTATCGTCAAAACGGCCCGCGAGGTGATTCCGATTGCGGACAAGGCGAACGACGAGCCGACCCTCGATCTACTCACGCAACGCATGCAAATCCATGAAAAGAATGCGTGGATGCTGCGAAGCCTGTTGAAATGATGTGAGCAAGACGCGCCTCGAGAAGGATTCCTTCGGACCCATCGAGGTTCCGGCGGACCGGCTTTGGGGCGCGCAGACCGAGCGCAGCCGGCGCTACTTCCGTATCTCTGGCGAGCGCATGCCGCTCGCCGTCATCCGCGCGCTGGCGTTAATCAAGCGCTCGGCGGCGCGGGTCAATCGCGAGCTTGGTCTGCTCGATGCGGCCAAGTCGGACGCGATCGGGCGCGCGGCCGATGAGGTGCTGGCCGGCGCGCTCGATGCCGAGTTTCCGCTCATGGTCTGGCAGACGGGCTCGGGCACGCAGTCGAACATGAACGTCAACGAGGTGCTGGCCAACCGCGCTTCCGAGCTGCTTGGCGGCGAGCGTGGTGCCGCCCGCCGCGTGCACCCGAACGATGAAGTCAATCTCGGCCAATCCTCGAACGACGTGTTTCCCGCTGCGATGCATGTCGCGGCGGCGCGGGCCGTGCACGACGATCTTCTGCCGTCCTTGGCGCAGCTCATGGCGACCCTTGCCTCGAAGCGCGACGCGTTCTCCGGAATCGTCAAGATCGGTCGTACGCACCTCCAGGACGCCACGCCGCTCACACTGGGCCAGGAGTTTTCCGGGTACGTTGCGCAGCTCGAGGCGGCGCGGCGGGCGCTCGAGGCGTCACTTCCAGGTCTGCTTGAGCTCGCGACCGGCGGCACGGCCGTGGGCACGGGGCTGAATGCGCATCCCGAATTCGGCGAGCGCGTGGCACGCGAGGTGGCGCGCGCGACAGCACTCGATTTCGTATCGGCGCCGAACAAATTTGCGGCGCTCGCCGGGCACGAGGCCCTGCTATTCGCGCATGGCGCGCTCAAGACGCTCGCGGCGGCACTCATGAAGATCGCCAACGATGTGCGGTGGCTTGCATCGGGCCCGCGCTCGGGACTGGGCGAGCTGACGATTCCCGAGAATGAGCCTGGCAGCTCGATCATGCCGGGCAAGGTCAATCCGACGCAGGCCGAGGCGCTCACGATGCTGTGCGCGCAGGTGATCGGCAACGACGTTGCCATCAATGTGGGCGGAGCGTCCGGCAATTTCGAGCTGAACGTGTTCAAGCCGCTGCTGATCCAGAATTTCCTGCAAAGCGTGCGCTTGCTGGCCGACGGTGCGCGCAGCTTTGAGGAGCATTGCGCGCGCGGCATCGAGCCAAACGAGGCGCGCATCCGGGAGCTGGTGGAGCGCTCGCTGATGCTTGTGACCGCCCTCGCGCCGCGCATCGGCTATGACAAGGCGGCCGAGATCGCCAAAAAGGCGCACCGCGACGGCAGCACGCTGCGCGAAGCGGCGCTCGCCCTGGGTTACGTTACCGCTGAGCAGTTCGATCGCTGGGTGAGGGCCGTAGACATGACCGGGCCGGCAACGTGAAGCGCAGGGCCTTCGTCCTCGCGGCGCTCGGGCCGCGGCGCGAGCGTG
>JBFKUL010000366.1:0-2136 GCA_041635755.1 Burkholderiales bacterium
CCCAGTTCCCGATGTCGCTCATTGCACCTCCAGGTCGTTCAAGCAGATGGTGCACGCATAGCGCGGATTGCCGCAAGTCGGGGTCGGCGGCGTGCGGCGCGCTACGGCGCCCCGCGGCCCCGGCGCCAAAGATGATCTTCAGGCACCCAGGAGCCGGGCGTACTCGTTGGAAGTCTGCAAACGCTTTCGACGCGTCGCGTCGCTCGACAAGGGCCTGGCTGGCGCGGGGGGGGGCGCCAACGTGAGCTTATCTTTCCGTCCTTGATTGCGGATAACCGTGGATTACGTCACGCATTCGTCGAAGAACCGCGTGATATATGTTGTCAAAAGCCGTACTTGTTCGACCGATTACCTTGACAAACCACGCCGCAGACACCGATTCCGGATCCGTAATCATGCTCCGTTTCGAGCCTGAATTGCTCTTGAGGTGCCGCGGTTTGTCCAGTTTGACCCAGCGCGCACTGACGCGCTGATGCGCTACCGATCCGGCTCACTTCACGCACGCATGGCCGGATCCACACAACGAGAGGCAGCGCGCATTCGCGCCGAGCAGGCAGACTTGCGCCGCGCCGCCGTGCTGCGCCGTTCGATTTCTGAATGCCCGGCGAGCGCCGGGAGCAGGCTCCCGCATGTCCAGGGGCATCGCGGGCAATAATCTTCTACGGGGAGAGACTGACATGGACGCGCAAGAGTTTGGCGGATCGACGGCGGAGATCGTGGTTGGCAGCCTATTAGGGCGGTTCGCAGAACACGCCGGCTCGCCCATTGCGGAGGAGCGCCTGCCCTTCACCATCAAGGTGGTGCGCAATGACGCGCAGCTCGAGAAGGCGGTGTTCATGCGCCACACCGCCTACGCGCGCCATGTTCCCGCGCTCGCCGATCGGCTCCGCGTACCCGAGCCCTATGACTACGACGAGGCTTCGGTGGTTCTCCTGGCGGAATCAAAACTCGACGGCTCGCCGCTCGGCACGATGCGCATCCAGACGAACCGCCTGCGAGGGCTCGCCATCGAACAATCGGTGCAGCTGCCGGGCTGGCTGCGCGAGTGTAGTTTGGCGGAAGCGACGCGCCTGGGCATCGCCGAGGGTCGCGTTGGCCGACTGGTGAAGACAATGCTGTTCAAGGCCTTCTTCCAGTATTGCCGCGACGCCGAAGTCGACTGGCTGGTGATCGGCGCGCGCGCGCCGCTCGATCGACAGTACGCCGCGCTTCTGTTCCAGGACGTTTTCCCCGGGGGCGAGTTCGTCGCTCTGCGTCATGCGGGCGACATCCCACACCGGATCATGGCGTTTGAAATCGAGACCGCCGAAGCCCGCTGGGTCGCTGCGAGCCATCCGCTCTACGACCTGTTTTGCCGCACCCGGCATCCCGATATCGAGCTGGACGATGGTGGGTTCCTGCTCAGAAGGTCTGCGCCGCGCGGATCGCGCCGGCGCCCGATCGACGCTGAGCTTTGAGACAGCGGAGCGCCGCGGCGCGCGAGCAACCTGGCCCCCGGCTGCCAAATTCTCCCTTTATCGTTCGCAGACAATCCCGTAAACAGCTGATCTCAAGTCAGAGACTAGGATGAAGGTGCCACAGCCGGGCTCCTGGCAGGTGGTGAGGGGTCGCGTCCACGCTGCGCTGGACGCTTTCCTCTATGGTCTCGGCGTTTACGGCGTCCCGGTCGTCATCGGCCTGGTCACGCTGATCGCGGTGACGCTCTGGAAGACGCAATACCCGGCCGGCGAGGCGACCGCGCTCGAATTCAGCGTGCTCGAGCAGCGCAGCGAGGACGGGCTCGAGCCCGGACGGGCGCTGCAGGCGCTCGCCCGCAAGCCCCCGGTCAAGCACCACGATACGCGTCTCTCCGAAGCGCCATTCTGGTTCGTCTTTACCGTGCCGCCGGTCGGCGAGGACGTACTGACCGACCTCGAGTTGCCTTCCCGCCACGCGGCCGAAGTGACTTGCTGGGACGCCGGCACGCAGCGGATGCTTGGCAGCGCCACGCGCGCTGAATCGGTCGGCCAGATGAGTTCGGTCAAGGCAGGTTTCCGGCTCGGGCTCGGCAAGCTGATCACGCCGGCGCACATCCTGTGCCGTGGAACGTTCGCGGGACCGGCACGCATCACCGCGCTGCAGTGGCCCGAGGCCGCG
>JBFKUL010000367.1:0-2045 GCA_041635755.1 Burkholderiales bacterium
GGATCAGCGGCACCGCGTGCTTGTCCTTGAATCGCTTGACGTCCTCCCAGGAGAGCGCCGCCTGCCAGTCCTGTCCGATCGCGCGCACCCGCCAGGGCTAGACAAAGCGTCGCGCGAGATCGCGCTCGCGGCGGCTGTACCAGGCGGTATCCACCGTGAGGCAGAAAGCCGAATAGCCGTGATCGAGTGCGCGCTTGACCTGCTCGTCTACAAAGGCGCTGTCGCCGCGCACGTAGAGCTGATAGATGCGAAAGCTGTCGGCCGCTTCGGCGGTCGCTTCCAGCCCCGGGTTGCAGGCGGACGAGAGCATCATCGGCACGCCGAACTGCGCGGCGGCCTGCGCCGCGGTGGCCGCCCCGCCGGGCGTGAAGCTCTCGATTGAGCCGATCGGCGCGAGCAGCACCGGCAGGCGCACCCGCTGACCGAGCAAGCTCGAGGAGGCATCGACGACTTTGACGTTTCGCAAGACGCGCGGGCGGAACGCGATCGTGTCGAGCGCGAGGCGATTTCGCCGGACGGTGGTCTCGGTCTCGGTGCCGCCGACCATGTAGTCCCAGGCGCCGGGCGTGAGGTTCTGGCGCGCCGCCTTGAGGATCTCGTGCAACGTCTGGAAGCGCTCTTCGAGCTCGGTTGTCACGCCGCCTCCGGCTCAGACCGTGGCGCCCGCCGGCGCCACGATGGCGTGCTTCATGCCGGCGCGCTCGAAGGCGCGCTGCACCGCGCCCGAAGCCTTGGCGCGCTCGAGCGCCTCGCTCGCCCAGGCAAGCGCCGCGGCGCGGCCCTTGGGCACCGCGACCGAGATGCCGGTCTTGTGGAAGTGCTCCTTCAGCACGTGCGCGCCCGGCATCTGCGCGGCGATGCCGTTCAGCGTTTCGCGATCGAGCGCAATCGCCTCGATCTCGCCACCGCGCAGCTTAGCGAGCATCTCGTCGACCGAGCGCAGCTCGACGATCTCGGCGTTCTTGAGCACGCGCCGCGCGCTGCGTACCGTGGTGGTCGCCGCGATGCCGCCAACGCGCTTGCCGGCGCGGTCGAGCTCGGCCATGCTGCGCACGCTTGAGGTCGGCGCGACGAGAAAAGTGGAATCGAACAGGTAGTACGCGGCGCCGAAGTCGACCACCTTCTTGCGCTCGGCGTCGACCGGCATGAAGGCGAGGTCCCATTCGCCCTTCGGGCCCGCCGCAGTAAGCTCGCCCGAGTTCGGATAGACCACCAGCTCGAGCGGCACGCCGAGCGCGCGCGCGAGCTCCGCGCCCAGATCCACCGGCACGCCGCGCGGCTCGCCGGATTTCTCGTCCGGCTTGCAGAAGAACACCGAAGCCACCGGTGCCGTGGCGATGCCGACGCGGAGCTTCCCCCGTGGCGCAACGTCCTTCGCCTGATCCTTGCCCATGCCTTTTTCCTCTCGCGCGTTTCGAATCGATGAGGACGAGAAAATCTTCGAAGGGTCAACTATACGGCGCGGCGCCGCCGCCGCGCCACACCCGTTTCGGCACGCGGCGGGCACCGTCACGCGGCTCAGAAGCTGACCCGAGTCTTTACCAAAACCTGGAACGAGTCGACGCTCGGATCGGCGTTCTGCGGAAACGCGAAATCGACGTGCAGCACATTGGCGTTGGCGGTTCTCGCCGACAGGATGCGCAAACCGAAGCCGAAGCCGTGCAGCCAGCGATCGTTGATCGCGGTCTGGTCCGCGCCGCCCCAGGCGCGCCCGATGTCGTAGAACACCGCGCCACCGACGCGAAACAACCGGAACGGGAACCAGTCGGTAAACACGCGCTGCTCGACGGTGATCAGGGTGCGCCGCTCGCCGGCCTGGTAGCGCAAGGGGTAGGCGCGCAGACCGCTGTCGCCGCCCAGATAAAGCCGATCTTCGGGAAAAGGATTGTGCACCACGTCGCCCGTGATTGAGGCGTAGAACACCGAGCGCTTGCCGTTCGGCACGAAATACCTGAGCGAATATCCGAGCTTTTGCCGCTCGCTGCGGCCGCCTCCGTGACGCCCCGAGAGCGATGCCGAAGCGAGCAGATCGTGATCGTCGGCGA
>JBFKUL010000368.1:0-2040 GCA_041635755.1 Burkholderiales bacterium
GCGATCGGCGCATTGCAGCGTCACCTCGGGCATGTCCTCGGGCAGCGCGCCGTCACGGAAGCGCGCTTCGAATGCAGCCTGCGCGCCCGCCGCCGCCGGCGCGCCGTGGAAGCGTGCCACGATCTCCATGGCGAAACCCGCCTTTATGTCGCGCGGATTGCGTCCGCCCGCCACCTCGTCGCGCCACTTGCGCACCGTGGCCATGGGCTCAAAGGACAGCAGCTCGATGTAGCGCCACATCAGCTCGTCCGAGATCGACATCAGCTTGCCGAAGATTTCCTGCGGCGGCTCGGCGATGCCAACGTAGTTGCCGAGCGACTTGGACATCTTGTTGACGCCATCCACGCCCTCAAGCAGCGGCATGGTGAGGATGCACTGTGGCTCCTGGCCATAGTCCTTCTGCAGCTCGCGGCCTACCAGCAGGTTGAACTTCTGATCCGTGCCGCCGAGCTCGACGTCGCTTTTCATCGCCACCGAATCGTAGCCCTGCATCAGGGGGTAGAGCAGCTCGTGCACGGCGATCGGCTGGTTGGCGCGCAGGCGCTTGCCGAAATCGTCACGCTCGAGAATGCGCGCCACCGTGTAGCGCGCGGCGAGCCGGATCATGCCCTCGGCGCCGAGCTTGTCGGACCACTCGGAGTTGAACAGGATCTGAGTCTTGTCCGGATCGAGAATCTTGAACACCTGCTCGCGGTAGGTTGCCGCGTTCTCGAGGATTTGCTCGCGCGACAGCGGCGGGCGCGTCTGGTTCTTGCCGGTCGGATCGCCGATCATGCCGGTGAAATCGCCGATCAGGAACTGCACGTGGTGACCAAGCTCCTGGAAGTGACGCAGCTTGTTGATCACCACCGTATGGCCGAGGTGCAGATCGGGGGCCGTCGGGTCCATACCCAGCTTGACGTTCAGCCGGCGCCCGGTGGCGAGCTTCCGGGCAAGCTCGTCCTCGACGATCAGCTCGTCGCAGCCGCGCTTGATGCGTTCCAGCGCCTCTCGGATCGGGACCATCTTTGGCACGCCTTTTGGGCACTAGTTGGCTTTGTGCCCCGGGCAAAGTTTGTTACACTGCCTCCGCCTGAACAAGCTGCTCCAGGCGCCTGAAAAATCACGGAAATGTGCCGCGCATCATAGCCGACTTTTGAGTGTGACCCAAGATCCGATCAAGCTTCGAGCAAGCGTGCTGCGCATCGGCGCGGCCGTGGTGCTCGCGCTCTCGGGCGCGATCGCCGCATTCGCCACGATCAGCCCGGGGACCGATGCCGAACTGCTGGTCGCCAAGACCGCGGTGCTCGAACCCTTCGCAATCGACCATGAGCAGGGGTTGATGCCCGCCCCGACCGCCTTTGTCCGCGAGGAGCGTTTTCAGCGCGGCGATACGCATGCCAGCCTGCTCGCGCGGCTCGGCGTAAGCGAGGAGGACGCGAAGCAGGCGCTGCGCGCCCGCGTCCTCTGGCAGCTGCGCACCGGCTACACGGTCACCGCGCAGGTCGACGCCGAAGGCGCGCTGCTCGGCCTGTCCTACCTTTCGGGCCGCGACAACCTGGTGAGGGTCGAGCGCGACGGCGAGCGCTTCCTCGCCGCCGAGGAAAGCGCGCCGCTCGAGACCCATGTCGCCATGAAAGCGGGCGTGATCCGCAGTTCGCTGTTCGCGGCCTCCGATACCGCGGGCATCCCCGACAGCGTCGCGATCCAGCTCGCCGACGTTTTCGGCGGCGACATCGATTTTCACCGTGATCTGCGCAAGGGCGACCGTTTCTCGGTGGTCTACGAGCAGCACTACGTCGGCGGTCGGCCGGTGCACACCGGACGCGTACTCGCCGCGGAGTTCCTGAACCAGGGCAAGCGCCTGCGCGCGGTCTACTTCGACAGCGACAGCGGCAAGGGCGGCTACTACGCGCCCGACGGCAAGAGCCTGCGCAAGGCGTTCCTGCGCTCGCCGCTCGAGTTCTCGCGCGTGAGCTCAGGCTTCGGCATGCGCCGCCATCCGTTCATGAAGGACTGGCGTGCGCACCAGGGGGTCGATTACGCGGCGCCGAGCGGCAC
>JBFKUL010000369.1:0-1886 GCA_041635755.1 Burkholderiales bacterium
AGCCCGGTGACGAAGGCGAGCTCGATGTCGACATCATCCGGGCGCAGCGGGCGCAGCGTGACGGCGTGGCCGATGATCGGCTGGAACGATTCGGCGAGCGGTTCGGCTGCCGGTACCGGCATGGCACTCAGCGGTTGCGGCGTACGCCGAAAAAGCGCCGGATGCGGTCGAGCAGATCGGGCTGCGAGGGCGTCTCGAAGTGCAGCGCAGCGCTCGCGGCCTCCCGGCGGGCGGCCTCGAGGTCGGGCTGGCGCGAGCTGACCACGCGACTGATCTCGTCGGCGATCTCGGGCCGCGAAAGCAGCAGACCCTGGAACGAGGCCTTGTCGAGCCGGTAGCACTCGACGTCGGTTTTCGCTACTACAGTCGCGTTGCGCGCCTCGCCGGTAAGCAGCCCCATCTCGCCGAAGAACTGGCCCGCGGTCAGCGTGCCGACAGGCCGCGCCGCTCTTCCGGCGCCGGGCTCGAAGCGCACCTCGGCTTCGCCAAAGGCGATGACATAGAGCCAATGCGAGGCGTCGCCCTGGCGCGTGATGACGTCGCCGCGCGCGAAGGGGGAGTACTGCAGGCGCTCGGCGATCACCGCCTTCTCGTTGTCGGTAAGGGGCGCGAACAGGTCGACGGCGCGCAGCATGTTTAGGCGACGCTCGAGGTCGCGCTGGCGGACGTTCTCGGCATGCGCCTCGTCGCGCGGCACGACATGCGTCACCTGCTGCGGCTCGGCCACGCGCATGCCGGCGCGCTGCAGGGCGGCAAACAGGTGCACGCGTACCGCCGAGTCGGTGAGGTCGTCCTCGAGCATGTCGACCAGCCAATAGCGCAGCACGTAGCGCAGGTTGCCCTGCTCGAACGCAAAGAGCACGCAGCTCGGCTCGGGCCGCCGTGCAACGTTGGCGATCGCCGTCTCGCGCATTGCCACCTCCACCGTGCTGATGACGCGCGCGGGCGGCACACGCGGGTCCACCGCGAACACCAGGCTGCGTCGCCACTGCCGCGGCTCGCCTTCGCGCCGCCCGAGGATCGAGAACTTAGCTTTCATTAGCACGCTGTTCGGAATCACCACGGTTTCCCAGGCGCGCGTCTCGATCAGCGTCGAGCGCCAACGGATGTCGCGCACCCGGCCGGTGAGATCATCCACGCGAATCCAGTCGCCGACCTGGACCGAGTTGTCGAGCTGCAGCGCGAGCCCGCCCAGCACGTTGCCGAGCGTGTCCTGCATCGCAAAGGCCAGCACCGCGGTGATCACCGCGGAGGTGGCAATGATGCTGGTGAGATCGACGCCGAGGTGGCGCAACTGCGACAGGGCGTAGATGACGTAGACGATGATGATCGTCAGGTCTTCGATGATGCGCGGCGGATGCCGGCCGGCGAGTGGCAGCAGCAGCCGGAACACCGCGAAGCCGCTGATCCGGATCAGCGCAATGGCGGTGATGATGCTGAACGTGGCGTGGACGCTGGCGCCTACCCGGGCAAACTCGAGCGCTTGAAGCGCAGTTCCGGCGAGCTGACCCGCGACCCCGAGCACCAGCAGCCACATCGTGTTGAGATAGGTCGAGCGCTCCCCCGGGTGCTTGCGTAGCAGCCAGAACGTCAGCGCGAGCCCGATGATCGCGAGGTACGGCCCCTCGGAGCTCAGGATTTCGTTGCTCATGAGCGTCTAGCGATCGGGATCGGGTCGGCGGAAGCGTGGGACGCGGCTCAGAACTTCATTTTGCCCACGAGAATGTCGCGCCACATCACCCAGTCGCCCATGAAGCTGTAGAACGGAGAGGTGAAGGTGGCGGGGCGGTTTTTCTCGAAGAAGGCGTGGCCGATCCAGGCGAAGGCATAACCGCATACCAAGCCCGCAAGCAGATACCACGGATTGAGCGTGACGACGGCGCTCA
>JBFKUL010000370.1:0-1706 GCA_041635755.1 Burkholderiales bacterium
AGCAGTTGCTCGTCCGAGACCGCCCACGCACAGATGCATACGCGGCCCGCGCGGTGGAAAACACCGCGAAGCATCAACGGGTTGCACCAGAGACCGGGTGCCGGAACGGAATGGCCTGCGCTCGACCATTAAGTAACGCGATTGATCCGCAAGAGCAGCGCGAGTAGTTTTGGGGGTCGCAGTTCGCTCGCGGACTGCCGATCCGCGCGCAGCGAGAGAACGTTCTGTCGGGTGAACGAAGCCGATTCCCATGAAGGAGGATCCGATGCCGGCGACTGACTGGAGCTTCAAGGGTCCGCATTTCGTCAACTGCAATTGCAATTATGGCTGTCCATGCCAGTTCAACGCGCTGCCGACAGACGGCACCTGCAAGGCCGTCGTGGCGTGGAGGATCGAGGAGGGCCACTACGGAGACCTGCGTCTCGACGGACTTTGCGTGTCGAACTTCTATGCCTGGCCGGGACCGATCCACAAGGGAAATGGTGTCATGCAGTCGGTCATCGACGAGCGGGCGACCCCCGATCAGCGCAAGGCGCTCGTCGCCATTCTTCAGGGTGAAGGTGCTGCGCCCGGAATGACCATGCTGCAGGTGTATCGGGCCATGTGCTCGAGCGTGAAGGCGCCGGTATTCAAGCCGATCAAGCTCGAAATCGACGTCGAGGGCCGCAAGGCAAAGCTCGGCATACCGGGCCTGGTCGAGAGCAGCGTTGAGCCCATTCTCAACCCGGTCACCGGCGCGGCGCATCGTGCGCGCATCGACTTGCCGATGGGCAAGGAATTCAATCTCGCCGAAGTCGCTAGCGGCACCACCAAGGCGACCGGGGAGATACCGCTCGACTTCGCGAAATCGCACGCGCACCTCGTTTACAACCGCACCAGTTCGTCGGGAATCGCGGCCCAGTAAGTGAGCAGTACCGAGCGCACGCTCGATGGCGGGGATTCCGGGCACGCCGCCGCGCGGGCGTCGGCGGCGACAGGACCTTGAGCGAGGCACCGTCGCGCCCGTACGTCGGGAGATGAACTGCGCACCGCGCCGCCCGTCAACGCGGCGCGAAGACTGCTAGCGGTACATCCAGTCGCGCGTCCAGGGTAGCGGGCGCGCGCGGGGATCGCTTGTCTTGGTCGCGAGCACTTGATGGATCGAGACCCAGCGCTGCTCGAAGGCGCGCGCGCAGCCGGCGAGGTATGCGCGCCAGATGCGCACGCGCTTCTCGCCCGCATGCTCGCGCGCCGTGTCGAGGTTCTCCTCGAGCCGCTTCGACCAGCGCCACAGCGTGCGCGCGTAGTGCATGCGCAGCGTCTCGACATCCATCGTCTCGAGCTCGCTCGCCGCCATCTCCCGCAGCACCAGCGATATGTGCGGCAACTCGCCGTGCGGGAACACGTACTTGTTGACGAACTCGCCGCCGCCCAGCGGCACCCAGCGGCTGTCGGGATCGACCGCGGTGATGCCGTGGTTCATCACCACGCCGCCGTCCTTCAAGAGCCGGTGGATGGCGCCGAAGTAGGTGGACAGGTTGCGCAGTCCGACGTGCTCGAACATGCCGACCGAAGCGATCTTGTCGAACACGCCCTCGCCGGGCACGTCGCGATAGTCCTGCAGCAGCACGCGGCAGCGGCCTTCGAGCCCGGCGGCCTCGATGCGCTCGTTGGCGAGCTTGTGCTGGTTCTTCGAAAGCGTGATCCCGGTCGCCTCTACGCCATAG
>JBFKUL010000371.1:0-1578 GCA_041635755.1 Burkholderiales bacterium
CCTCCCTAGATCTTGAAGCGGGAGCGTCGTGACACGCGAGCAGAGTCTGGTGCGTGCGTTGCGTAGAGCTCTTGTTGCATCGCTGACGCCGCAAACAAAAACGCCGCACCAGGGTGCGGCGTTCTTATTGCTGGATGCGACTACTTCACGCCGAGCGTCTTGAGCGCCTTGGCGAGGGTTTCGACGGATTCCTTGTGCTTGCCCGCCTTGTGCAGGGTCTCGCCCTCGGCGCGCTGCGCCTTCACCTCGGCAAGCTGCGCGGCGCTCAGGTTGGGGTTCGTGGCAAGCGCCGCGTCGATCTTCTTCATATCGGCGGGGCAGTGCATGGCAAACACGGTGCTGGTGGCGAACGCCAGTGCGGCAAATAGGGCAGTACGTTTCACATAACCTCCTCGAGCGGGTTGATGGCAGACTGTGGCCAGCGCCTGGATGCGCTGGTTACGACGTATACAGGCTCCGGGGGGCATTATTCCATATGCGCGCGACGCTGTATCAGGACCGCTTGATCGAGTTGGATCTGCCCGAGTTGCGGCGCCGGCTGGCGCATCCGGACCGCTCGACCGGCGCGGTGGCCGGAGACCACGGGGCCGGGCCGCGGGATCCTGCGCTGATGTCCGCCGCGGTGCTGATGCCGATCGTGGCGCGTGCCCCGGAGCTGACGGTGCTGTTTACGCGGCGCACTGCGCATCTCAGAAGCCACTCCGGCCAGGTCAGCTTTCCGGGCGGTCGTGCCGAGGCGCACGACGAATCACCCGAAACCACGGCGCTGCGCGAGACGCGGGAGGAGATCGGGCTCGACCCCGGGCGCGTCGAGATGCTCGGGCGCCTGTCCGACTACCACACCCGCACCGGCTATCGCATCACGCCGTTCATCGGCGTCGTGACGCCGCCCTTGGCGCTGCATCCGGATCTGCATGAGGTGGAAGAGGTGTTCGAGGTGCCGCTTTCATTCCTGCTCGACCCCCGCAATCACCGCCGCCTGGTACGCGAATACCAGGGCGAGCTGCGGCCGTTCTACGCCATTCCCTACGGCAATCATTACATCTGGGGTGCGACGGCGGGAATGCTGGTCAACCTGTACCGTCATCTGGCGCAGGACTAATCGGGCATGCGCTGGAGGACTTGCGCCCAGAAGCGCTCCGCCTTTTGGGCGCCGGATATCGCGGAGAGCGCCGCGCGGCAGCGACTAAGCTCGGTCTCGAGCGAGGCGCGATCCTTCGCCGCTTCGACGCGCTCGGCAAAGGGATCACCGTCCGGCCCGAGCAGCGCAATCAGCTGCTGGACGGCGTAGCACTTTGCCGCAGCGATCGAGCGCTCGATCGTGGCCGGGGGCGTTACGCCCTGCGCCGGATTTGCCGCTCCACTGCCGGAGGCGCCGAGCGGCGCGATCAGGCCGAGGCTTGCGAGCTCGGCGAGCATCGCCTGCGCGTCGCCGAGCGCCTTGGCTTTCTGCGTGTGCTCGGCGAGGGTCGTGCGGCCATCCACCATGATGAGCAGCGTGCGAAGGCGCGGCGCAAGCTTGTGCTTGCGCTGCGCGATTTCTTCCTGACCGGCCTTGGTCTTGACGTAGACGACGGA